>NZ_PNCP01000348.1:0-336 GCF_005886115.1 Pseudoalteromonas sp. S4492 | reverse complement strand
TGGACTCAATGAAGCCTGCTGCTCTCTGGTAATTCGGCGCCCCATGGTGTTCAGGAAATATCGACCTGACTTTAAACCAAGCTCATAATCTCTCTCCAGAGCTTCTATGGGACTGCCAATCAATTTAGAATCCAGGGCCTTGTTGGGATGAATTTCATAGATGGTGATATCATCAGGTGGTGAAGCCAGAAACGCCTGGTTCTTTCGATAGCTCTCTTCATGCTCCACCAGCAGATCCATCAGATCGGACGCTCTTGTCTTTTTCATCCACTTACTCATTCCTTTAAGCCATTGATGCTCACCATTGAATTCAACAGGCATGGTACGAACTACAAC
>NZ_PNCP01000347.1:0-273 GCF_005886115.1 Pseudoalteromonas sp. S4492 | reverse complement strand
TCTGAAGCCACATCATGACGAATAAACAGTGCCTGCTCGCCAATCTCGTCCGCCAGAGCCTGACCAGCTTCTTCATTAATATCGGTCAGAACAACTTTTGCGCCCTGCTCGGCAAGCAGCAACACATCTTCGCGACCCATACCATTGGCACCACCGGTCACGATGCACACTTTATCTTTAACACGGTTCACTGCCTGCTTCCTCCTGATACTGGGTCTCAGTAGTTTGTGCAGAAGTCATATGCTGGCCTGCCCGTCTTCCCGAGTACACGCA
>NZ_PNCP01000346.1:0-337 GCF_005886115.1 Pseudoalteromonas sp. S4492 | reverse complement strand
CAGGAAATCTTGTTTGATAAAAGGTTTCGTTAACCGGTGTGAGTTGCAGGCGGGCAATTTGACGGCTTCCTTGCATGGCTACATGAAGATTGCTTTCTTCGTTCTCTGTTTCTATGAAGGCTGCACTAATGGGCTGGTTCAGTCCTGGCAACTCACTGGCAGTGAAACGCGTCTTCTCTGAAAAAGATGAACCATTCCACTCTAATAAAACAATGACACTGGAACCTGTATATAACAGGGCTAATTCATCTCGACTGGGGTGGCGCACTACCTGAGCCAAGCCACAAAGATTCGTTTCCTGAGGGTTTTCAGGCCAGCTTGTTACTACTTCTCCATT
>NZ_PNCP01000345.1:0-375 GCF_005886115.1 Pseudoalteromonas sp. S4492 | reverse complement strand
TGTTTTTCAGATGGCCCTGCGTATGGGAATGATGGTTCTGAGTGGTACTCAATCTTCACAACATATGAAAGATGACTTGAGCAGTCATTCCAGTTTGCTGGATTTTGAAGACTTCAGGCGAGTCAGAAAGATGTTTATGGAAGGGCAGTAGTAGCCTGAAAATGGAAGTCTCCACAGACATACGCATTGGGCTGCGTACGTCTGCGTTGAGAAGACTTGTTATGACTCACTGAGATGGGACTTCTGCTTGAGAATGTCTCTTCTCTGTTTTTTATCAGGTCGGCGATCTGGTCTGGGAGCCATAGCACCGCGCATGACCTTGCGCTGTTCAGCTGCCGTCTCACGAGACTGGATGCTGGCTGCGGTCTCTTCGTA
>NZ_PNCP01000344.1:0-250 GCF_005886115.1 Pseudoalteromonas sp. S4492 | reverse complement strand
TGAGGGCTTTGCCACCACTCCATCGTTGCATCGATGCCGGTGAGTGGGCCTGCTTTCCAACGCCAGGTGAAGTCTGTGCCGGTGATTGGGTGAGTTGGTTCGCCAGCGCATGTGCCATGCTGTTTGCTCGCTCGGTAATAGTGAAGCGTAGCGCCAGGTAAAGTCTGTGCCGGTGAGCGGGTGTGAACTTGAAAACGCTAGTTGATAATGCTTGCCAATGGGCTCTCCATTGAACCATGCGCATTGTATT
>NZ_PNCP01000343.1:0-262 GCF_005886115.1 Pseudoalteromonas sp. S4492 | reverse complement strand
TGAGCGTTATATAAAAGCCCGTGATGTAATAGGTGTGAAGAAAATTTTGATCGCGTCTGGCGTACGCTATGACTTAGCCGTTGAAGATCCACGCTACGTTAAAGAGTTGGTTACACATCACTTAGGCGGGTACTTAAAAAATGCCCCTGAGCATACTGAAGATTCACCATAAAATAAGAACAACAAGCCCGGCATGGGAGCTTACGATAAAAATAAAAAGCTAAAAGAAACAAACACAAAACAATCCAGCAAAGAGCACAAC
>NZ_PNCP01000342.1:0-256 GCF_005886115.1 Pseudoalteromonas sp. S4492 | reverse complement strand
GACAAGGAATGTCTGCATGACTGTCTCTGCTTCTGCTGCCTCCGCTTCTTCTGGTTCGCCGCGTCTGTTGATCGCCCCTGACAGCTTCAAGGAAGCGCTGGCAGCCAGTGATGCCGCCGAAGCCATGGCGCGGGGTGTTCGCCGAGTATTGCCCGAGGCACAGATCGATCTCTGCCCGCTGGGGGATGGCGGTGAGGGCACGCTGGCGGCGTTGTTGGCGGCGGCCAGTGAAGCAGACCCCATCGAGGCGCGCAGC
>NZ_PNCP01000341.1:0-447 GCF_005886115.1 Pseudoalteromonas sp. S4492 | reverse complement strand
GTGAGAACGCTGCACAAGACTCCAAACATCAAGTTCGGATAGTCAAAGGGGCCTCGAGCCCGAATTAGCAAGGCAGAAACAGCTTATTATGGATAATAAAAATAATCAAAGTTCCGTCACTGTAGGTGTCGATACCGGTAAGTTACAACTCGATATTTATATCCGCCCCCTGGATATTTATTTCACCGTAACCAACGACGAAAAAGGAGTTAATGAGGCCATCAAAAAGATAAAAAATTATCACCCGGAACGTATCGTTATAGAAGCCACTGGACGACTTGAACATCTGTTTATCATGGCCTGTGCAAAGTCCAATTTACCCTTCGTGGTGGCCAACCCTGCACACATCAAGAAGTTTGCCGGAGCTATTGGTCGTCTGGCAAAAACAGATAAGCTTGATGCCCAACTTATTGCTCATTACGGCGAAGCAATTAAGCCAACACTATC
>NZ_PNCP01000340.1:0-359 GCF_005886115.1 Pseudoalteromonas sp. S4492 | reverse complement strand
ATGCCGTTGGCGGCACCGCGTGTGGTGATGGTCGACGATCATGCCGTCTTCGAGAGCGTCGGTACCGGTCGTTGGGTGAGTGCCGATAGCGACTGGATAACGCGTGCCGCTCGCGAAAGCGGTTCGCAGGCGCAGATCACCCATAGTTCCGCTGCCTCGGATTGTCCGTTGGCCAGCATGGCGGCCTTCACGCTGGCATTGGTCGCCGTTGCCCTGTTGCTGGCGTTGGGGCGGTTGTCTCGCGACGCGGCCCCGCGTCCCTGCCTTGTCGCGTTCCGCGACATCAATGTCTATCTGCGTCCGCCCGGGCGCGCGCCACCTCACGATTCCCTCGCGCCATGAATTGCTGGGCTGCCTTG
>NZ_PNCP01000339.1:0-358 GCF_005886115.1 Pseudoalteromonas sp. S4492 | reverse complement strand
ACCTGCCCATTTTGGTAGCAGATGATCTTTGCCCTTTGCCTTTCGCAAAACTTTCGATGAAAGTACCCACCGCCTCTGTTGTACTCGGGGGCAAGCCCCCAAGACTTCTTACTTTAAAGCAGGTGGAAAAGGCCCAGAATAGGCGCTGGAAGCGGCGCTTCAGGACACGCTGGAGAAGGGCAAGGGGAAAGACGTCGAGATTGAGATCGGGTTTTAACGTCAAGCGCTGACGAGAACCTTATCATGGCTTTTGGTTCCGTTGCACCTTAGACCCCGGCTACAACAATCCCCCGGCAATACCCACGATCACCATGACCATGACCATGACCATGATCAGGGCGGATGTTGACGTAACCGT
>NZ_PNCP01000034.1:0-100760 GCF_005886115.1 Pseudoalteromonas sp. S4492 | reverse complement strand
GCTGATAGCTGATAGCTGATTTTCTCGAATAAAAAACAACCATCATATAGCAATGTGGTTTAAGTGCTGGTATACTCCCGCGTCTGCCACGTTGCGTTCTATTGCCAGATATTAGTTTAGCCTCTAATTGACGGCTCAAAGTCTTAAACTCGAAGGGGTTAAAGCATTCAACTTAGAGCGGTAATTAATAATAATTACCTGTGGTTTTAAATTAAAAAACATTGGATTTTAATAAATGAAAACGTTTGTTGCTAAGCCAGAAACAGTAAAACGTGACTGGTACGTAGTTGACGCTGAAGGTAAAACTTTAGGTCGCATCGCTACTGAAATCGCTCGTCGCCTACGCGGTAAGCATAAAGCTGAGTACACTCCTCACGTAGATACTGGTGATTACATCATCGTTATCAACGCAGAGAAAGTTACTGTTACTGGTAATAAAGCAAAAGACAAAATGTACCACGCACACACTGGTTTCCCAGGTGGTCTTAAGTCTACTACTTTCGACAAGCTTCAAGCTGCAAAGCCTGAAATGATCATCGAAAAAGCTGTTAAAGGCATGTTGCCACGTGGTCCTTTAGGCCGCGCTATGTACCGTAAACTTAAAGTTTACGCAGGTACTGAGCACAACCATGCTGCACAACAGCCTCAGGTTCTAGACATTTAAGGAGCACTATCATGGCAAATCAATACTACGGTACAGGTCGTCGTAAAAGTTCAAGTGCTCGCGTATTCTTACGCCCAGGCACTGGTAACATCGTAATCAACAAGCGCTCTCTAGAAGAGTACTTCGGTCGTGAAACTGCTCGCATGGTTGTTCGTCAAGCATTAGAGCACGTAGAAATGACTGAAAAGTTTGACCTACACATCACTGTTTCTGGTGGTGGTACTACTGGTCAAGCTGGTGCTATCCGTCACGGTATCACTCGTGCACTTATGGAGTTTGACGAGTCTCTACGTCCTACACTTCGTAAAGCAGGTTTCGTTACACGTGATGCACGTAAAGTTGAGCGTAAGAAAGTGGGTCTTAAGAAAGCACGTAAGCGTCCACAATTCTCAAAACGTTAATATTTACGTTTATCAGAATACCAAAAACCCAGCTCCGGCTGGGTTTTTTGTTTTTGGAGCTGTCAGCTTTCAGACGTCAGTTTCTAGCTGAATGAGAGGTGAGCTTACAGCTTGAATAAACAAGTTCTTGCCAAGGTTTAATATTCCCATATGCTTTCTCGCATCTCGCATCTCGCATCTCGCATCTCGCATCTCGCTGATGTACAAAAATCTACCTTTTTTCGTTCGATATTTAACCACTGATAATAATTAGTACGTATAACAGTAAAAAAACTTCAAGATTTAGCAAAATTAGCTTAAATCCATCAGTTAATTGATGAAATTTTTTGCTACAATTGGGGGGCAAGTAATGTGAGTGAGTTCAACAACAGCTAATGCAGAATTCTGTTTCCTCTTAGTGAGGTTGATCTTGGTCAGTATATTGTTTTTTTATATGCGTTATCATAACCAGCGGCTTCATACTCGAGCTAACCTAAATTAATAATTCATTAAATCGGGTTTATTCGAGCATGAGACTGTGAATAACCTTGTTTTAATCAAGGGTTTTAATTATGATCGCGTCTATTTTGAAATTTCTAAAAATTAACCTGCTGTAACTGATGTTCTCAATATGGCAAGTGTTGGGAATCATAGTGGAGATAAGTGGATGAGCAATGCGCCTGTAGACAATGGCCGACGTCGCTTTTTAACCATAGCTACCTCTGTTGTTGGTGGTGTTGGTGCGGCTGGGGCTGCTGTTCCTTTTATTGCGTCTTGGAATCCAAGTGAGCGAGCTAAATCTGCGGGTGCGCCTGTAGAAGTAGATATCAGCAAGCTTGAGCCAGGGCAATTAATACGTGTTGAGTGGCGAGGAAAACCTGTTTGGGTTATTAATCGTACACCAAAAATGCTTGAACAGATGAAAGAACATGAAGGTCAACTTCGTGATCCTGCATCTGAAGAGCCTCAACAACCTGAATCATCAACAAACGAATACCGTTCTCAACGTCCTGAGATCTTCGTTGCTGTTGGTATTTGTACGCACTTAGGTTGTTCACCTAGCTTCCTACAAGGTGGCTTTGGTGAAAAAGTAGAGGGCACAGACGACGGTTTCTTCTGTCCGTGTCACGGTTCTAAATTTGATATGGCTGGTCGTGTATTCCAATCTGTACCTGCACCATTAAATCTAGAAATCCCTCCGTATACCTTCCTTGATGACACGACTATTCTAGTCGGTGAAGAAAAAGGAGTGGCGTAATGTTTGGTAAAATTATTGGTTGGATCGACGATCGTATTCCAATGACACGTGTTTGGAACATGCACATTGCACAGTATCCAGCACCAAAAAACTTTAACTTCTGGTACTTCTTTGGCTCACTAGCCATGTTAGTACTTGTTAACCAAATCGTAACTGGTATCTGGTTAACAATGAACTTCGTACCGTCTGCTGAAGGTGCTTTCGCATCGGTAGAATACATCATGCGTGATGTTGAATACGGTTGGTTACTTCGTTACCTTCACTCAACAGGTGCATCAGCGTTCTTTATCGTTGTATATCTGCACATGTTCCGTGGCATGATCTACGGTTCTTACCAAAAACCACGTGAACTACTGTGGTTATTCGGTATGTTCATCTTCTTAGCGCTTATGGCTGAAGCTTTCATGGGTTACTTACTTCCTTGGGGACAAATGTCTTTCTGGGGTGCACAGGTAATCATTTCACTATTCGGTGCGATTCCGGTAATTGGTGATGACTTAACGCTTTGGATCCGTGGTGACTACGTAATTTCTGGTGCTACGCTTAACCGCTTCTTTGCACTACACGTAATTGCATTACCTTTAGTAATCGTTATCTTAGTATTCTTACACATTGTTGCACTACACGAAGTGGGTTCAAACAACCCAGATGGTGTTGAAATCAAGCGTAAGAAAGGCACTGTTGCTGAAGAAGATAAGCCTAAATTTAAATTCCACGAGTATTACACCAACAAGAAAGACATTGTTGATGCAATCCCGTTCCACCCTTACTACACAGTGAAAGATATTGTGGGTGTGGTTGGTTTCTTAATCTTATTCTGTTGGGTTGTGTTCTTTATGCCTGCGATGAATGGTTTCTTCTTAGAAGCGCCAAACTTCGAAGCTGCTAACCCACTGAAAACACCAGAGCACATTTTCCCTGTTTGGTACTTTACGCCATTCTATGCGATTCTGCGCGCTATCCCAGATAAACTAATCGGTGTTATCGCGATGGGTGCATCTATCGTAGTGCTTGCGTTACTACCTTGGATTGACCGTGGTTCGGTTCGCTCTATTCGTTATCGTTGTGGTTTCCATAAACTTAACATCGCACAATTCGTGGTAACGTTCGTTATCTTGGGTTGGGTTGGTGCTACACCACAAACTGATTTCAAAACGCTGTTATCACAAATCACGACTGTGACATACTTCATGTTCTTCGTATTGTTATTTGTTTACAGCAAGAATGAGAAAACTAAGCCATTACCAACGAGGTTGACGAAATGATGAAAAAGCTAATTATCGGTTTATTCGCATTGTTGCCATCGTTGACAATGGCAGCAGGTCCTTCGGTTCCTTTAATGGATGCGAACATTGACCTGAAAGACAACGCGTCTTTACAACGTGGTGCTAAATTGTTCATGAACTACTGTCTTGGTTGTCACCAAATGCAGTATCAACGTTATGAGCGTACGTTCCGCGATATCGGTATTCCTACTGAAATTGGTCAAGAGCAACTAATTTTTGATGGCTCTAAAGTAGGTAGCCACATCAAGAATGCGATTGATAAAGATGACGCAGCTAAATGGTTTGGCGCAGCGCCACCGGATCTTACGCTTGTAGCGCGAGTTCGTGGTACTGACTGGATCTACACTTACCTGAAGTCATTCTATAAAGATGAATCTCGTCCGTTTGGCGTAAACAACGTTGTTTTCCCATCGGTAGGTATGCCACACGTTCTTCAAGAACTACAAGGTTTACCAACACCAATCACTGAAGAAGTGGAAGAACACGGTCACACAGTGACTAAAGTTGTTGGCACTGAAACAGATGGTTCAGGTGAAATGAGTGACGACGAGTACGATCGCGCTGCTCGCGACCTAACTAACTTCTTAGCTTACGTTGGCGAGCCGTCACGTTTAGAGTCAGAAGCGATAGGTATTAAGGTAATTGGTTTCCTAGTGATTCTATTTATCTTGGCATTCATGCTGAAGAAAGAATACTGGAGAGATGTTCACTAATCCTGGGCATTTTGAAAGGTAATTTTGTAATAGGGGCTTAAGCCCCTATTGCTGTTTTTGTAATATAATGGAGGTAGGCATGGCCGTAGCTGCCAATAAGCGCCCTGTAATGACCCTGTTTTCTGGTGCTAACTGTATGTATAGCCACCAAGTACGTATCGTACTTGCTGAAAAAGGTGTAAGTGTTGACATTCACCTGGCTGAAAAGGATAACCTGCCAGAAGCACTTCATGAGATTAACCCTTACGGTACAGTACCAACACTGATCGATCGTGAGCTTGGTTTATATCAGGCAAACATCATCATGGAATACCTTGATGAACGTTTCCCTCATCCTCCACTAATGCCAGTTTATCCGGTTATGCGTGGCCGTAGTCGTCTGATGATGCATCGTATCGATACGGATTGGTATAGCCTAGCTAACAAAATCACTAGCGGTAGCAGCGAAGCTGCGCAAGCACGTAAAGAGCTTACAGAAGCGTTACTTGCAATCGCACCAATCTTCTCTGAAGCACCTTACTTCATGAGCGAAGAGTTCAGCTTAGTTGATTGTTATTTAGCACCGCTACTTTGGCGTTTACCTGAGCTTGGCATTGAGCTTACAGGCGCAGGCGCAAAAGAGCTTAAAGAATACATGTTGCGTTTATTTGAGCGTGAATCATTCCAAGCTTCACTAACTGAAGCTGAGCGTGAGATCCGTTTATAATGACGCCTAATCGTCCTTATTTACTACGCGCCTTCTTTGATTGGATTGTTGATAATCAGTGCACACCTCACTTAGTGGTGAACGCTGATTTTCCTGCTGTACAAGTACCAACACAGTTTGTGCAAGACGGTCAGATCGTTTTGAACATTAGCCCATCAGCGGTAACACAATTTGCAATGGACAACCAACAGCTTAGCTTCAATGCGCGCTTTGGTGGTCAACCAATGCAAGTGTATGTACCTATGGGAGCTGTGCTCGCAATTTATGCACGTGAGAATGGTGAAGGGACTGTATTTACTGCAGAAGAATTCATCGAGGACGAAGACGATTTTGCTCCGGTATTAGAAAGTGTTGAAACAGCTGACGATATTACGCCAGATGATGAACCACCAACTAAGCCAGAGAAGAAAAAAGGTGCCCACTTACGAGTGATTAAGTAACCTTATTCAAATAAAAGAAAACCCGCTATTAAGCGGGTTTTTTATTATTAATTAATGGGTTGGCGTTACAGATATTCAAACACTTTAATAACACGTTCAACGCCTGATACGTTACGTGCTACATCAACCGCTAAATTCGCTTCAGAATCGCTCACTAAGCCCATTAAAAAGACTTCGCCATTCTCTGTTACGACTTTGATGTTATTGCTGCTGATGCTCTCTGTGGTGAGTAATTGCGTTTTCACCTTAGAGGTTAACCAAGAGTCGTGCGTTTGCGTGCTCATGCCAATATTCGAACCAATGCGAATTTGGTTGTGAATTTTACGAATACCATCAACGCCTTCAATAGCACGTTGTGCTTCATCTTTCATTTCTTGGTTAGCTACTTGGCCGATCATTAGCACGATACCATTAACGCTGATAACGTTAACGTTGGCGTACTTATGAAGGCGCTCGTTTTCACTAATAGCGATAGAGCTTTTTATTTCGATGTTGTTATCGTCAATTTGCGAGCCAATTGTGCGGCGATCATTCGCGGCAGTTACAGCACCCGCTGTACCGGCGACAACAGCAGCTGCACAGCCTTGCAGCAATAAAACGGTACCAAATACTAGTAAAGACTGTTTAAACATTAATTTTCTTCCTGTGGGAATAAGGTTAAATCGATAAGCTCACTTAGGCAGTGTAAATTCACTAAATGCGACTCAACAATGCGGCTTGGGCGTTTTGATGGCACACGAATTTCAACGTCATTTGGGCCAAGTAAGCCAACTAATTCACCACCATCATCGCCAACAAGCACAATCACTTTCATATCACGGGTTAGCGCCGCTTCGACCGCTGAGATAATTTGCTTTTCATTACCATTCACGGCAATTGCTAGTAAAAGATCGCCTTGCTGTGCAAATGCACGAATTTGTCTTGCAAAAGTTTCGTGCTCATCATTGTTTGCGATTGCACCTAAGTTAACTTGCTCTTGTGCGAGCGCAACAGCGGGTAGGCAAGGGCGCTCGGTTTCATAAAAGTTAATTAATAGCCCTGCCATGTGCTGTGCCAACATATGACAGCTTGGGGTGCCACAACAGAGCAATTTATTGCCGTTAATAAGGCTTTGTGCAATGGTGAACGCTGCTGACTCAAGTGCACTTGGCAACACTTCACCCGCTGCTATTTGAACCTGAATATTTTCGGTAAAGATTTTTTTAATCGTTTCTTGCATAACCTACCAAATTAAGCCGACGCCAAACGGCGTTAGTAAACATTTTTAAACCAGTTTAGGGTGCTGTTAAGCTCTCCTGTAATAGCAACATAATCTATCCGCATTGCCTGGTTTGAGATCTTTTTCTCGGCAAGATAATGGCTAATAGTACGCCTTAATCGTTGCTGCTTTTGTTTGCTGAGCGCATAGTTTGCACCACCACGCAGGGCGTTTTTTCTAAATTTTACTTCTACAAAAACCAATGTTTGCCCGTCACGCATTATTAGGTCGAGCTCGCCGTACTTGCATAAGTAATTGCGCTCAATGGCTTTTAAGCCATGTTGTATTAAATACTGTTCTGCCTGATGTTCGTAATACAGGCCTTTTTCGCGGCTATTTTGCCACAATTGCTTAAACCACGACATAGCTTCATCCTTGAGCTAATACCACATTCTAAACGGTTTACTCGGCGGCATTGATGCCAATAGCAGATTGCATAAATAATGGGATTGGCTGCTCCGTTGCCAAATCAACCGCAATGATTTGCTTGTCTTTATACTGCGCCCAATCCAAAGAACGAGTAACGTAACCATTGCTGGCAATGCTTAACTGCCCACTAATACCGCTAAAGCGTTTGCCTTGTACCATGCTCAGTTGTTTTACATCACCGAGCATGCTGGCTGCATCGAATGCCATAGCGAATAAACGTTGACTTATATCGGCATTCTCAGGCCATAAACTTTCGTACTGCTGGCGTAAATTATGTTGTGAGATTTGACCGTCTAGCATCCAAGGTAGTTCCGTAAAATAAAGGCCATCTAAATCGCCTTTATCGGTTCTATCGATTTGTTTACTGTGGCTTTTTGAGCTGGCATAAAGCGGAATACGCTCAGCAAAAGTACTCACGTTAATGTCTAAATAAGGTTTGATTAAGCGCGTTTCGGTGGCATCACCTAAAATATAAATCACATCAATGTCGCTGCGAGAGCGAGTTTCGCTTTCAACTTCTTGCTTAAATAAAGACTTAACTACATTGATGCGCTCTTTACTTTGGTCTACTTCTAATAAGCCCGTAATGGTTTTTGGCATATCTTCTTTGCCAGCGTAAAAGCCAATTTGCGGTTTTACTTCGCTGTAACGTTGCCATTGTGTATTGAAGTATTCAACTAAGCGTTGCCCATTACTGTTATTTGGGGCCAATAGCATCGGCTTTTGATAGCCTGCCGTTAAAAATCGCTCTAATGCTTGCTGAACTTCATGTTCAGGACTTAAAGCGAAGAAAAAGTGCTGCTGTGAAATACGCTCACCATCAAAGGTGTTTAAATGCATTACCGGGTAATCAACCAGTGTTTGTGCGCTAGTCAGCTTTTCGATATTGCTTTTTAGTAGTGGGCCAATAACAAAATCAGCATTAAATTCACTGAGCTTAAGTGAAATTTCAGCGGCTGATAGCGACTCATCAATAAATAATGTTTGCTCTAATGACTGTCCATCTAGGGCCGCAAGCACACCGGCTTTTAAGGCATCACCTAAACGTTCATTAGCGCCAGATTGAGGAATAAGCACAGCTAAACGGTTTACATTTAATGGCTCAATCTGAACTAGCTCAGTTACTTTTTTTGGCAGTACTTCAGCAGCTGGGTGGCCTGGATAACGACGCAGCCAGTTATTCATTGCTTGATGAAGCTCAACAGGCGCACCTAAATACACTTGATGATAAAGCGCTAGGTTAACCCAACCTTGCTGCACAACAGAGCCACGATTAAAGCGCTCAAGTGCATACGAAGAAAGTTGAGTTAGGCTTTGCCATAAATCTTTGTTTAAATTCGCAACGGTAAAGTTATTTTCGCTGCTAAGTGTTGATGCTTTAAAGAAAAAAGGCATCGCTTGTTTTGGCATTCCTTGCGAGGCATAAACGCGCGCGGTTAAGTATTGGTGCCAAGCTTGATGCTCAGGTTGGCTCAATTGTGGCTCTAGTTGTTGTAACTGAGCTAAAGCTAAGTCGCTTTTGCCTTGATGCTCTTGCGCAAGGGCAATGTAAAGTTTGTTTTGAATTTGGTCGACACTTGGAGTCGCTTCGAGCTCAAGGCAAATTTTTTCGAGTAGCGGCCAACGTTCTTCACTAATTGCTGCATCACGTGCAGTGTATAAAAGCTGGATTTTATCGGCGCCTTGTCGATTTAGCGCCGCTTGGTACATAGATTGTGCGTCGGTTAGCTGTGATAGCGCAATACTCGATTGGCTCGATTGATTTTCTGCACTATTTCGAGGTTTTTCGGTTGTGCTACAAGCCGATAACCCTGACAATACAATTAATAGACTAACAAGTTTAAGTCGCACAATGATTTCCCGATACGTTAACGCGATTTGCTTATATTACTGACTGACGCAGGAGACCTCAATGTTAAATGAGGACAATTCAGATAAAATCGGCACTCTTTACATTGTTGCCACGCCTATTGGTAACTTTGATGACATCAGCCAGCGTGCCATCCAAACCCTATCTGAGGTTGACTTAATAGCCGCTGAAGATACTCGTCACACAGGAAAGTTGTTAAGCCATTTTAATATCAAAGCAAAAACCTTTGCTTTACATGACCATAACGAGAAACAAAAAGCGCAACAGATTGTTGATTGGTTAGAGCAAGGAATGAATATTGCGCTGGTCTCTGACGCCGGCACGCCACTGATTAGCGACCCAGGTTATGCGGTGGTTAATTTATGCCGTGAACAAGGCGCGCATGTTACTCCGGTGCCGGGAGCGTGTGCTGCGATTACCGCTGTGTGCTGTTCTGGTTTACCGACAGATCGTTTTCAGTTTATTGGTTTTACACCTGCAAAGAGTAAAGCAAGACAGAGCTTTTTTATCGAAGCGGTAAACTCAGGTATTACTAGCATCATGTATGAAAGTACCCACCGTATCATGGCGAGCCTTGATGATTTAGAAGAAGCACTCGGTGCAGAACAGCCAGTAGTGTTTGCCAAAGAACTGACTAAAACTTTCGAAACTTTTTTCAATGGCACGGTTGCCGAGTTAAAACAGTTTTTAACGGATGATCCAACGAAGCAACGCGGTGAAATCGTATTGATGCTACCGGGTAAAGCGAAGCAAAGTGACGATATTCCAGAAGATGCGCGCCGCATGCTCGGTTTACTCGAGGCCGAAATGCCACTGAAAAAAGCTTGTGGTGTTGTGGCTGAGTATTTTGGTTTGAAGAAAAACGCACTTTATAAAGCAATTATTGACGAAAAAGGCTAATTCTTTACTGCATAGACGTGCGCGCTCAGGTATACTACGCGCCGAGTCAGCCGAGATAATCGCTGCCTGCAACGAAAATGCGCAGGGGGAGGAAAGTCCGGGCTCCACAGGGCAGGGTGCCAGCTAACGGCTGGGGGGCGCGAGCCTACGACAAGTGCAGCAGAGAGGAGACCGCCAACTTCGGTTGGTAAGGGTGAAAGGGTGCGGTAAGAGCGCACCGGGCCACTGGTAACAGTTGGTTGCAAGGTAAACTCCACCCGGAGCAAGACCAAATAGGGTTCCTTATGGCGTGGCCCACGTTGGAACCGGGTAGGTTGCTTGAGCCATAGAGCGATTTATGGCCTAGACGAATGATTATCCACGACAGAACCCGGCTTATTGGCTGACTCACCAAATTACTCAAGAGCCTCGGTAAATACCGAGGCTTTTTGCTTTTTAGGCGGAGAAAATCCACTCCGCGCATATAAAACAGCGGCTTACTGGCTGACTCACCAAATTAGATTAAAGCCCGTAGTGAATGCTACGGGCTTTTTGCTTTTTGGGGCAAAGAAAATTCACTCCGCGCATATAAAACAGCGGCTTATTGGCTGACTCACCAAATTACATAAAAAGCCTCGCAGCAATGCGGGGCTTTTTGCTTATTGCATAGACACAAAATTAAGAAAATCCACTCCGCTCATACAAAACAGCGGCTTACTGGCTGACTCACCAAATTATATAAAAGCCTCGCAGCGATGCGGGGCTTTTTGCTATCTGCATGCTTTGCTATTTGAGACTGAGCTCGATTCTCCAGACATATTCAAAATGAGGAGTTATGAGAAGTCGTTGTTAATAAACTTACGGCTGATATCTATGAAATCATAGAAATTATTTCAAACCATTTACTACTCACAATATAGAAGGCTGATCTAGTTTTTGAGCTCAATAGTTTGATTAGCACTTTTTTTAATGGAGCCTTCGCCTGCTTTTTGGGAGCGAACTAATTTTTTATATTGCCCAGGTGTTTGGTCAGAATGTTTCTTAAATTCGGTATAAAATGAAGATTTACTATTAAAGCCTACCTCATATGCAATATCGATTATTGCCATGTCAGTTTCACTTAAAAGGCGCTTGGCTTCCGTTATTCTAAACATGTTTACTAACTCATAATAGTTCCCTTGAGTTTGCTGATTAATTATTTGTGATAAGTGGTGCGTAGTTAGGTTAAGCTTTGACGCAAGTAGCTTTAATGAAATGGTTGCATCTTTATAAATTCCGGTTTCCAGCAGGGCTGTTAAATCACAAATAACCTCAGATGCCTTTTTATTTGTTACTGAAGAACGGTATGGTTTATTTAGTTTCGAGCCTTGTTCCGTTGATTGAAAGTCATTGATGTTGTGATGTTCTTTATATGACTTGTTTGTAGAAGCTTGTGACCATGGGTGTCCCCAAATTGGTAGGTATTCATAGATAATAATTGCCAGAATAAGCATGGCAATGGTGACTATAGATAAAGCCCAAGTGAATTCACCTGGCAGCCTGATAAGGAAAAAAACAAATACGAGGGAAATGCACACACACATACTAATAAGTGCAGTTTTTAACTTGGTAATTTCCCTAAGCACATCCGTTTTCTTTTGATTTAGTTTGGTGTTTAGCTCCCGCCAGATTAATTGGAAATAGAAGACTCCAATAGTCGCGATAATCCCAAAACGAGTAAAGCGCATTGGCGTCATTGAAAGTAGCCAGGATCTGTTCGTATTATCTAAAAATTCTATTTTTTCTTGATAATCAAGTACGTTATAAGGCAGCATAAGTGCAAGGTAAATCAATGGTAACAATAAATGCTTTAAGTCATTCTTATTGAATTCACTGTTAAGCCTAACGGATGATTTAAAAAATAAATAAAAAAATATCGGAATAGAGGCTGACAAAGGCCCAGAGAAAGAGAGAACGTATACTTTCCACTCCCTTATATTTTCTTCGAATAAAGCAAGCTCCAGCAGCAGGCTAATAAAGCCTAGCATCATCATCGTAAACATGGCTTTGGCTTTACTATTTTGGTGCGTACTTACTATTGCTCTTGCAATCATAAAGCAGCCAACGGCAATAGCTAGACATAAAATTATGGTTATTAGCTTCATCGTAGTTCAGCACGCTTATGCATTCTAATGCCTGTTTGATTAATGCTCATTTTGTGTCGTTTATAAATAGTTACTAAGGTCTGAATTTATCGGGGTGGTTCAACACTTTGTTTTTAAAGTGAATTTACTTGGTGTTTGCCGATTGAAACGGTCGAGTATTTTACTTCACCTTTATAAGATAACTGAGCTGTATTTAAAATAAAAGTGTGATAATTAATGAATAGTAATCTGAATTCGTCTAAAAATTTTACTTGGTTGTTTTCTGTGCTAATGATAGTGCTGGCTATTTTTGTGGCGTTCTCTGCACAATTGCCTTCGGCGGACAATTACCAAAGTGGCAATGAAAAAGAGTTCTCCCAGCAAAATGCATTGAAGCATCTTAAAGTTATCAGTGCCGAGGCACATTATGTCGGGGCACCTGCTCATACTAAAGTGCGTAAATACTTAGTGGATGAATTAGAAGCACTTGGCTTAGAGGTTGAAACTTTCAAGCACCTATCGACCCACGGTCGCAGAACTGTTGCTGCATATACTAATAATATTATTACTAAAATTAAGGGTACTACTGAGGGGAAAGCTCTCGCACTTGTATCACATTATGACTCTGGTACTCACTCATCTTTAGGTGCCAGTGACGCAGGGAGTGGTGTGGTAACTATACTCGAAGCTGTTCGTACCTTTCTTGCCAATGGAAAACAACCAACTAACGATATAATCATCGTTTTGACAGATGCAGAAGAGCAAGGCTTATTGGGTGCTGGTGCCTTTGTTAATTTTCATCCTTGGGCGAAAGATATCGGCTTAGTGCTTAATTTTGAAGCCAGAGGGTCAGGTGGACCAAGCTATATGCTGATCGAAACCAATGGTGGTAATAAAAGGCTTATCCAAGCGTTTAGAGAAGCTGATATTAACATACCCGTCGCTAATTCTTTGATGTATGCCCTATATAAGTTGTTACCCAACTCGACTGATTTAACGGTATTTAGAAAACAAGCGGATATTGATGGTTTAAACTTTGCCTTTATCGATGATCACTTCGATTATCATACTGTCCAAGACTCCTGGGAAAGAATCGATAGGGAGAGCCTTAATCATCAAGCTGATTACTTGATGTCATCACTTAACTACTTTGCGTATGCAGATCTTAGCCAGTTGAAATCTGAACAAGACATGGTTTATTTCAACTTCCCTGGCTTAAACATGGTGATATACCCTAATTCATGGGTTACACCTATGTTGTTATTTGCAACACTGTTATTTGTATTACTCTGCTATTACGGATTTAAACAAAATTCGCTAACGATTAAGCAAGTGGCCCTTGGCTTTGCGCCTCTTTTCACATCATTGGTCCTCGCAGGTTCTATAGGATATTTTGGTTGGCAATTACTATTGTCGCTTTTTCCTCAGTATGCCGATATTCCACACGGCTTTACTTATAATGGCCATTGGATTTTAGCCTGTTTTGTCACTTTCACCTGCGCTACAACACTTTTCATTTATCAATTGTTTAATAAAAAACTGTCGAGTAGTAACCTGTTCGTTGCCCCTATAGTGCTTTGGCTATGCGTGAATGTAATGATTGCTCTTATGCTACCTGGCGCAGGATTTTTTATTCTGCCACTCTATTTAGCTCTAGCCTGCTTTGGATTAAATATTTTTAGTCAGATTGAACGACCTAAGCAGCTCATGTTGGGCACTTTATTAGTAATACCTTCAGTTATGCTTTTGACTCCTTTGATTCCTCTACTTGTTATTGGGTTGGGTCTAAAGATGAGTGTAATAGGCACCCTACTAACCTGCATGACGCTTATTTTACTGATACCGATTTATTGCAACTACCCAAAAGGGAATAGGCTAGCCATTGGTTTTAGTATGTTATCTCTACTCTTTTTGGTTATATCGATCGCTCAGTCTGATTATACTGAGGAGCGCAAAAAGCCTAATAGCGTGAATTATGTCTATGATCAAGATACCGATAGTGCCTTTATGACCAGCTACAATCGTACCCTAGATGCATTTACAAACCAGTTTTTTGATAAAGAGTCATCAGCAACAACTTGGGATGAATCGATCTATCCACAAAGCAGGCGAACAAAGGTGCGCTTTTACCAAGCAACGGACAAACTCGACGTTAAGGCAGCTAAAGTTGAAGTTATAAAGGATGAACTTACCGATAAATCACGAAAATTAGAGTTATTAATTAGCCCACAGCGAGAGGTTAATATTATTCAACTTGCCAGCAATAACGAAATGCCTATAAGTAAGTTGTCGGTTAATGGCCAAGCATTTAATAGCCAAGCTTTCAGTAGCGAACCAGGAGCAGTAAAAGAAATTAAAAAAGGCTTTTTCTTTAAGTATGTATTAACTCACTCTCATGAAAAAGTAAGTGTAGAGCTCGTTGTTCCTAAAAATACAGAGGTATCATTAAAGGTATTCGAAACATCATTCGATTTGCTTGAGAGACTAGATGATGTTCAAGCAAGGGATTCAATATATATGCCAGAGCCTTTTGTGATAAATGATGCCGTTATTATTGGCCAGTCTGTGAAAATTTAAACTTAAGATATTGAAAAATTTATTTTAAATTATTTTGATAGAAGCTGTTAATGGGTTGGTTTACTCACTAATTTTCAAAGAAGCCTCGGTATTTACCGAGGCTTTTTGCTTTCTAAAAGAACTATGCTTAGCGAAACCTTCAAACCAAGTCGAAATTTTTGCTCTTTATTTTGTGAGGGCACTCTTAAGTTGTTTGATTATTATTTGCAAACTAGGAATTTTTCTTAGCCACACTAAGAAAGTCACTCATTACCATAACGGCTTGTTCTTTATATCCTTTAAATCTAATTTACTTATACTTAAAGGATTAAAAATGAGTGTTATTGAGGGAAGTACTAAGGAATTTGGCAATACCACTATTCTACTTCATAGCTTGGGCTCTTCTTGTTACAGAATTGAATGGTATAGCCGAATGACGGGGGCATCGACGAGTTTAGCAAGGCTCAAGCAAGACAAATACGTTGTTATTCGAAAATGGGCGCAAGTTAAAAATATGGCTGATGTCTCGAGTGAATTTAGTAGTCGAAATAGCGCCTTGATACATTTTCTAAATAACGTTGATATTGTTAAATCCAATGATGACTGGATCAGTGCCGCTAAGCAGCATTGTCTTAACTTGTTTGTTGAAAATGAAGGACTAAAGCCAGTAACTAAAGCGAGCTTCCCTAAACCGAGGTTACAAGGGGCAATTGGTAAAGAAGTTGTAGTTAAATCAAAGTTGGGAGAAAGGGAGATAGCGCATGGCTTGTTGTTACAGCTTATAGGCAATCAAGCTGAAATACAGCTTGCGAACATTAAGAAAAAATATCTTACCAAGCAGGTTTATTTAAGGTAACTAGTTGTATTCAAATATCAAAATACACTTCAATTTTAAATCCATCTATTTCAGTAATTGTGTATGTACCGCCAAGAGCAATAACTCGCTCTTCAATAAATGATAACCCGTAACCACCAGACTCCTGCTGTGTGGTCTTGGTTTTTCCATTATCCATAATCGTAAGGCGAATATAACGTTCGTGAGCCGCCAATCTGAGCCTTAGCTCTGTGGCTGTACTGTGTTTGATGCAGTTTGTGACCGCTTCTTGGCAAATTCTGTAAACAGCTGTTTGATGTTCATCTGATATTGCTGAATTTAAGTTTATTTCAGCTATGTATTTGATCGATGCTTTACTTAGCAGAGACTTAAAGCGTCCTTCTTTAAGAGCTTGTTCTAGCCCAAGCTCATCAAGCTCTCTAGGTCTTAGGTGATGCATAATTTGATAGACAGAGTCATACATCGCTTTTGCATTTTCTTTTAGGCCTTCAACGAGGGCATTTTCATTATTTCGTTGCGCTATCGAAAGCACTGTCAGATCAGTTTTAAGTGCAGTTAGATTTTGGCCTAATTCGTCATGGAGTTCTTGAGATAAGTACTTTCGCTCATTTTCTTGAACAGTCACCATACGTTTAGCGAGCTGCTTATTTTTCTTAAGCAGCGCCGTTAGTTTTTCGTTGCTGGCTTGTAGCTGATTATTTTTGATCTTTAATTCGTTAGTGGCGGTGCCGATTAGCAAGCCAGTTACGGAATTAGCTAAGATAAATAATTGGCTAATGTAAGTATTGGTCGCATCTTGTGTGAGGCCTGCTTGTGCAACGATCAGCACATTACTTACCAAGGCACTTGCTATCGCCCCTTTAATGCCAAATTTATAAGAGAACCAAATTACCGGCAGAAGGGAGCATAGGCGTAGCAAGGGGTAAAGATCTGAGTGATTTAGGTAACTCACTATGTAAATAAGCGCCAGTGCGAATAAGCTTAATAAAATAACCGCATGATGCCGAGAAAACATACGGCTATAACTTTGGCTAAGTAACAATAATGCTGGAGCGACTAACAATGTACCCGTCAGGTCACCTAAAGTCATATTGAGTTGATATTGTAATACTTGCTTGCCTTTCAACCAGGTTGTGAATTCAAAAGCGCTCGAGAATAAAAACCATTTAAAAGAAGCTGAAATAACGGCAAGTAAAATTAGCGACAATGCACCTGAATTAGAGGTCACTTTTGGCGGCCAGCGGCTTTTCTTAAAGCTGTAGACAATAGCCATATAGGTTAATTCTTGGAAGAAGCCGTGAAATAAATCAAAGCTCCATCCGCCATTGTAATAGACACTTAAATACGACGCATAAAGTCGAGAAGCAATCCAAAGCATTGGCCATAATCGCACAGGCAAAATTACAAAGAATGCAAGCTTCACCCCCGCTGGCAGGTAAATAGCGCTACTTTGGGTGACGGTTTCTAAATGATTACTCACCCAAGAGGATAAATATAAAGCAAGAAAGTAAAGCGCAAACACCAATAACTGGTTAAATACTTCAGTTAAAAAACTACGTGAAGCGTACTCTTTTGAGACGAGCTTATGCCAGTTCATCAAGCGTGATCATCCCGGAATCTATGGCAATTTTTAATAATTCAAATGAATTACTGACTTCAAGTTTGTTGTATATATTCGTTTTATGTACGTGGGCTGTTTTTGGCATCATATCAAGTTGTTGGGCAACTTGTTTAGCATTTAACCCTTTAGCAAATAAGGGGAGTGCTTCTTTCTCTCTTGGCGTTAAGAAAGAAAGTTTGCTTGCTGGGGAAGTGGTATTAAATTTCACATCTTCACTGATATAGCGCCCTCCATTGATGACGGCATTAACCGCATCAATCAAAGCATCAGATGCTGAGCGTTTAGATACATAACCTTGAGCACCGAGTTTTAATGCGTTGCTAACATAAGGTTCGTAGTCATACATAGAGGCGACGATGGTTTTTATGTCGGGGAAATAGGTGTTTAAATAAGCAAGAAATGCGAGCCCATTTTCACCGTCATGCATTGATATATCAACAATAAATACATGGGGTTGCTCTAAGTTAACAGCAAGTTTTGCTTCAGTGACTGAGCAGGCTTCTATGACAACTTGCCATCCGGCTTGTAGCTCTAATAGTTTTTTAAAGCTATCTCTAACCAGTTGATGATCTTCAATGATTCCAATTCGCATAATCCCTCCATAGATTTTTATTATATCCTCAATTCAATGAGTTATGTCTAGGAATTATTCTTATATAAATGAAACACTGGTTCATATGCAGTGACTAAAACAGGACTACACAGTAGGAATAGTTCTAGTTTAAACGCTATATTTTCTGAATCGTTGTGATTATTGATCTCGGACAAGGTTGCTGCGTTGACTCTGTTTGTTGCAGTGGTACAGTGAAATTGAACTTAAATTCTAGCTAAAGGAGTTGCCCATGCTAGGCGAAAAACACTCGTTATTGAATGAATTCCCTGAGTTTAATGAATTAATCCATAGCCTCGCGAAACACGACGCTCATTTCAAGAAAACCATGCAGCGTTATGATGATATGGATAAAGAAATTCGTGAGCTTGAATTGCAAAATTCGCCGATTGAAGATGCGGATATGCATGAAAAGAAGCATCAACGCGCCGTGCTAAAAGATGAACTTTATGACTTTTTAAAAGCCAATGCTTAATTATTGAATCGAAGCTAATGCCCCTTGCTCTAATGACTCTCGCTGACAAGGGGCATTATATCAACTCGCAATAATAGTTAACCGTATTGATGTTATTTAAAAGCCGATAAGCACCGAAACCTGCAATAAAAGCACCGCTAAAACGATATATACCAACCACAATGGGAAAATAAATTTAGCCCATTCTCCCCATCCCACTCGCGCTGTCGCAAGATACGCAAGTAAAGTTCCTGACGTTGGGGTGAGAATATTCGTGATGCCATTACCAAATAAAAACGCCACTATCGTGGTTTGCTCAGAGACACCCGCTAAACTACCAACTGGGCCTAAAATTGGCATACTGACTGCTGCTTGGCCTGACGTTGAGGGGATCAAAAAGTCTAACAATAATTGCGATACAAACATACCTGTGGCAGCAACATAGGCATTGCCTTCGCCAATAAATGACATTAAAAAGTGCACAATGGAATCAAGTATCATGCCTTGCTTTAAAACAACAGCAACCGCAGTGGCTACGCCTATCAGTATGCTTGCAAGTAGTACTTTTTTCATGCCATCAACAAATGCTTGAGCCGCTTGGTTTGCCGTTAATCCAGACATGGCGGCAAGCACCATGCTAAGGGCAATATAATAAGCACTTAAGGCATGATGTTTCCAATGCCAATGGGTTGATGCATAAACTAATAATGCAATACCTCCAGCCAGTGTGAGTAGCATAGAAACATGGCGTGTTGATAATTTCTCGGCATGAAAATGCACTTGGGCATTGTTAAAACCATGACGCTTGATCATTAAGAGTACAAAGCTAATACCAACCGCTAAAAAAGCCAGGTAAAAGAAAAATCGCACACTTGCACCACTAAATATTTGTAAACCAAGCAGTGGTTGCGCAATTGTGAGTGGTAAAGGGTTCGTCACTGATGATAAATAACCGGCTTTCACGGCAACACAGACAATCGCAAAACCAATGATATTCGGCAGCCCTAAGCGATTGGCCATGCCAACCATTAAAGGAATAATCAAAAGGTACTCAGACGCTAAGCCCAAAAAGGTGCTACCTGCTGAAAAGGCGATCATGAGAATTATCACCAGCACATAAATATTGCCTTGAACTAGGCTTAATAGCCGCTCAAGGCCCGCATCTACCGTGCCTGCTTTGGTCAGGATACCAAACATACCGCCAATAATAAGCACCATAAATATCAAGCCAGCGCCTTGCTCTAGGCCTGTTGGAATTGCCATAAATGCGCCAATAATACTGACGGGTTCGGCTTTTATTTGATCTGCATTTTCATAATTAAATAAATTGCCGAGGGATTTATCTTTCTCGATAACTTTGTAGCTATTGGCTACAACAACATTGCCTTGCCTATCGTAAGAGCCTGAATCAACAACGTATGTTAGCAACATGGCTAAAAACAAAATACTGAGCAATATAATTATCGGGTTCATACCCTTTTTACTGGTGCTGGGATTTTGCGTGCTCATTATTATTGTCCTATTTGAGCCGACACATACGCCGCTAATTGTTTTGCGACAAACGCCGCATCTGATTTAAACGTTTGATAGTTTTCGCTCTTTTCAAACGCTTGTTCATTCATATATAACGCTCGGTTGATTTCAATCTGCACCGAATGACGATTTTGCGCTACATCAGCATAGTTACTGACTAGGTAGCCGCCCTTATAAGGGGTATTTTTTACCACTTTATAGCCTTTGCTGGTAAATGCCTTTGCAATCACATCAACAAATTCAGCGTTGGCTGAAGTGCCATCTTTATCGCCCAAAATAATATCAGGACGAGCCACACCTGCATCTATGTTCATCCCATTTCCAACGGATTTCATCGAATGGCAATCAACATGCCACACACCCTGATGTTGATTATATAAATCATCAAGCAATTGATTGAGTTGTTGATGATAGGGGCTGTAATAATGACTAATTCGGTGAGCAATCTCTTGTTTCGTCAATGCTTTTTCATACATAGGTTTGCCAGGTAAGGCATAGCGACGAATAAGTCCCATACCACGCTCGCTGTACTTTGTTGGTTTACAAAGCTCCCAAGGCGTATCTAATAGTTCGGGATCAATATCTGTCGGGGCACGGTTAGGATCAATATACATCCGCGAGAAGTGTGCATGTAATAAGTACCCACCTTGCTCTACAACGGGTTGCCAAATATCATCAATAAATGCATCCCAACCGGTTTTTATAAATTCAACAGGCACTTGGGTATTAAAGTCCGCAGGACAATGAATACCGCTGTGTGGTGAATCAAACACTAACGGTAAGGCTGCTGTTTGGCTTGGGGTTAATAAACTGAAAGCCGGCTCCATAGGTTATTCTCCTAACTACTTCATAAAGTTGCCTGCCACTTCGGCAGGCATCGCGACTTTCATTACAGTGAGTAAGTCAGCTGTAAATACATATAACGGCCCGTTGGGTTATAGGTATTTTGATCAAAGTTAATGTTTAAATTAGTCAATGAAGCGGGTGGCTGCTTATCAGCTAAATTATTAATCCCTAATTTCACCGCTAAGTTATTTTCAAACTGATATCCGCCCGAAATATTATGATACGTCACAGAGCCAATATCGCGTGGTTCGCCTGATACTTGCTCGGTTGTTGAACCGATATAACGGAAATTATAGTTGGCTGACCAGGCATCATGTTTCCAAGTGCTAGAGAAGGTGCCGCGCCACTCAGGATATGATTCCCTCGAAGCCGCTGTGCCTGCTAAATCTTCACGTTCAACAGAACCATCAGACAAGGTCGTGTATTCGGTTAATTCATTTAGTTTAGAAACATTGGCGTTAAACGACCAATCACCATGATCTGTTTGTAAGCTGTAGTAAGTGACAAAGTCGACCCCAGAAACGCGAGTTGCGTTTAAGTTGACTGGGCCATCTAAAATATCAAGGATTTCACCACTGCTATCACGGGTAATAGTGTCGCAGTTTTTGTTTTGATAGGCACATAAATCGAGGTTGTTTTGTGCGCCAAATTCACTGATGGTGTCATTTATTTTTATTTCGTACCAATCTAAGCTAAAGCTCAGGTTTTCGATTAAATTAGATTCGTAAACCAAGCCAACGGTCTTATTTTTAGAGGTTTCAGGCACTAACTGACGATTGCCGCCCGTGGTTACTTGAACATTCGTAAACGGTTGCGTGTAGCCACTAGGTACACCGCTACAACCGGGTAAGCTGGCATCTGTTGAGCACGGATCTGTGACAGCGCTGTAGGTCAAACGCTCACCTTCAAACAGCTCTAAAATTGACGGTGCTCTAAAGCCTTCAGCCCAGTTTGCACGCAGTGTCAGTTGCTCAAAGGGGGTGTAAAGTAAGCCCACTTTGCTGTTGGTTGTTGAGCCAAAGGTGCTGTAGTCTGAGTAACGTGTCGCTAAGCTCAGTTCTAGGTAGTCAACAAGTGGCAGATCAGCGAGCAACGGGATACTAAATTCAGCATAGGCTTCTTTTAAATCGTACTCACCAATCGTCCCTTCGCGTGGCGAAGAGGTGGTGGTTCTGTAGGTATTAATACGAGGATCAGCGTTAATTGTGCTGTCTGGTGTGTCTTTACCTTTTTCTTTTCGGTATTCAATACCAAAGGCTGCACCAATGTAACCGGCTGGTAGTTCGTAAAGGGTGCCTGTAATATTTGCCGTAAAGTCGACTTGGCTGGCTTCGTTTTTGTCGTGACCGGTAAAGTTAACGTACTCGACCATCTCGTCGGTCAAAGGGTTAAAAATATTAACAGGCACACAACCGACTGCAATATCAGACACATCGCCATCAATTCCACTGGTATCACAGGCACGTAAACCCAGCGCTAGTTTGTCTAAATCCATTTGATTATTAGAGGTAAACTCGCCTTTGTTTTTTGCCCAAGACACAAATGTATCCCAGCTCCAATCATCAAACACTTCCCCTTCAAGGCCTATTGCAAAGCGTGTCGTTTCAACTTTTTGGTCGTTCACACGATAGCCATTGTTCATAAAAAATGAGCTGTGTTTAAAGTCGCTACCCGAAAACTCAACCCCGAATGGGTTCACACTTTCGTCATCAACTATGACAAAGCCACGACTACCACGAATAGATGAAAGGGCAGGTGAAAACTGCTGATCAGACTCTCGTTTGTTATAAAGTGCTTCGGCTTTAAAGTTTACCGAGCCAATCGGTACGACGAGCTGTGTATATAAAGATGAGCGCTCACTCGGACCTGTAACATAGTTATTGTAATAGCGGTTAAAGGTGTCATCGCTGTTAACTGCACGCCAGCTATCGATACTACTGCCATCACTATTTGGATCGCGGGTGATCCCTGCTGATGGAATTGTAAAATCAACAACATCGGCTAAGTTATCTTCAACAAAATAACCTTCAGGTGTTGATGCTGTTATGCCATTTAGCGGCACCGCAGTTAATTTACGGTCTTGGGTGTAAATTGGCTTTTGATCCACATAGCTGGCTGCAAACATAAGGTTGGCTTCGCCAATATTTGTGCCTGATAACAAATCAAGACTAAAGGTTTCTTTATCACCTTCAGATGTTTCACCGTAGCTGGTTTTGACTTCTAGGCCTTCGTAATCGTCATAGGTATATAAGTTCACAACCCCAGCAATCGCATCCGCGCCATAAATCGCAGTTGCGCCGTCTTGTAATACTTCTACACGTTTAACAATATTTTGAGGAATGGTATTCATGTCAACAAAATCACGGAAACCACGGGTGCCGGCACCATTTACCCAGCGATGGCCATTCACCAATACTAATGAGCGATTAGCCCCTAAGTTTCTTAAATTTAAGCTTGATGCTCCGTGACTTGTTCCGGCTGAGCCATTGCCATTTAGGCTTGAACCTACTGAAGGAAGCTCCTGTAATGCCTCTCCGAGTGATAACGAACCATTTGCCTGCAGGGCTTCTAAGTCGATATTTTGCACTGGGCTTGCTGTTGCTTCTTGGCGCTTAATGCGCGAGCCGGTGACGGCAATAACTTCGACGTTTTTTTCTGCTGATGTTTCTTCTGCGAGTACGTGTTGTGATGTGCTCATACAAGCTGTAGCAACAGCAAGCGATATCACTGAATGCTTAAATCTTGAATATTCCATTTGTTACACTCCGAGAGGTTATAGTTATTTTGTTGTTGTCAGCTAAGCACTTTACTCACTCCTAAAAGCTATGCAATATTATGAAATATCATCATCAAGCTATAACAAATTGTTATGAATGGACCGACGCAAACCACCCAAAAAATAACCTTAAATAGTATGGAAGCCTTTGATGCAGTTATGAAAACTGGCTCAGCAACGGGGGCAGCAAAGCAACTTGGACTCACGCAACCAGGGATTAGCCGGTTGATTGCTCAGCTTGAAAATAACGTTGGCTTTTCATTGTTTTATAGAGAGAAAGCGCGATTATTTCCGACCGATGAAGCAATTGCATTACATAAACAAATCGAAATTTCGTTAGCCAGTGTGTACCGCGTAGAGCAACTTGCTAAGAACATTCATCAATCACATGTTGGTGAGCTTAATATCGTTGCCCCGAGCAGCTTTGTAGCAGGTCCGTTAGCAGAGGCGGTGGCGTCATTTGTTAAATTACACCCGAATGTAAAAATTAGTTTAGATAGTCATAGTCCAGCCAGAGCATGTGAGCTTGTCGCAAATAAAGCCTTCGATTGTGGCTTTATACAGTTTCCTGAAAATCACGAGGGATTGTGGTGTGAACCCATTGTCACCAGTCATTTAGTATGTGCGGTATCAAGCAGTCATCCATTTGCAGATGCAAAGCAGCTTACAGCGCAAGATTTGCGTGATGAAAGCTTAGTGTTATTAGGTCGAGGCCGTCATTCGCGTAAGCAAATAGAGCATGCTTTTTTACAAGATAATATCCGTGTTAATGTACGTGTTGAAACACATACCGTGACAACAGCCTGCACTTTGGTAAAGCACAATGTGGGTATATCGATAGTGAATGAGTTGCTGGCTATGCAGTACCAAGATGACGCGCTTAAATTAGTGCCATTTATACCAAAAATAGAATTAACCTATGGGTTTATTACGTCGGCATCAACGCCCATGAATCGATTAACCAATGCGTTTTACAATCATTGCAAAGCACATTTCGATGAATTTGCGGCAGCTAACTAAGCAAGCTGTCGTTAATCGCAATATGTCTTGAGTCAATCAAGGTTATGGTAGTCTTAGCGCGATTTTTTCAGGCAACAATGGAATAGTGCTTTGCACTGACTAGGATTAACATGACTAAAAAAAATATGATTACAACTTCATTAGCACTCATGGGTGTTGTCGCTGTCGGTAGCGCGCACGCTGATGAAGGGCAGTGGCAACCGCATCAATTAAAACAATTACAAAGCGAGTTTGACCGCGTTGGTATCGAATTACCGGCTTCGCAAGTGGCAGATCTTAACCAATATCCACTCAATGCAGTGGTTGGTTTAGGCTATTGCTCTGCGTCATTTGTGTCACCAAAAGGCTTAGCGGTAACTAATCATCACTGTGCTTATGGCGCGATTCAAAATAACAGCACACCAGAAAACAACTTAATTGAAAAAGGCTTTTTAGCAGCTGATTTATCAAAAGAGCTACCTGCAGGCCCACAAGAGCGTTTGTATGTCACTGAACAAGTGGATGATGTCACTGAGCGAGTACTGGGTAACCTACCTGCAGAACTACACGGCAAAGCGCGTTATGAAGCGATTCAAGCAAATCGCAAAGCCTTGATCAGCGAGTGTGAGTCAGATCCTAACTATCGTTGTACAGTGCGTGATTTCCACCATGGCTTAGAGTACTTCATGATCAAACAATTGATGATCAAAGATGTGCGCTTAGTGTATGCCCCGGCAGAAGCGCTGGGTAACTTTGGTGGTGACATCGATAACTTTGAATACCCACGTCACACAGCTGATTTTACCTTTGTACGTGGTTATGTTGGTAAAGATGGAAAACCTGCCTCATATAGTGAAGATAACGTCCCCTATGAGCCTGTTTCATTCTTAAAAGTGAACACCAGCGGCGTAAGCTTAGGTGATGGTGTGCTGGTGGCCGGTTATCCGGGTCGTACTAGCCGCTATAAGCTTGCAGACGAAGTAAATTATTCTGCGAGTTGGTATTACCCAACATTGCTTAATACTTACAACACGACTCTCGATGTGATTGCCAAGCAGAGCAAAGGTGATGAGCAAGCACAAGTAAAATATGCCTCTCGTGTAAAAAGCACTAACAACCGTTTAAAGAAACTGGAAGGCTTACAAGATGGCTTTAAAGTAACGGATATTCCGGGTATTAAAGCCGCACAAGAGCAAGAGTACCTAGCTTGGTTTGCACAAAGTGCTGAACGTAAAGCGTACGCAGATTCATATCACGCATTAAAGTCATTGTTAGTTGAAGCACACGCACAGCAACAAAGTCACTTTTACTTTGACTATGCAAAACAGGCGGATCTACTAAGCACCGCGATTCGTTTATATCGCTTAGCAAAAGAGAGCGAAAAACCTAATGCAGAGCGCGAAATGGGCTACCAAGAGCGTGACCTTCCTATGCTTAAAGCGCGTTTAGAGCGCTTACAAAAACAGTTTACGCCTGAGGTTGATAAAGCCTTATGGTTAAGTTACTTAGGTAACTATTTAGCGCAAGACAAAGCAGCGCAAGTTGCGGCATTAAACAACGGCTTAGGTATCACTGATACCACTACACAGGCTGAGCTTGATGCGATTATTGCTTCTTTTTACGCTAAAACAGAACTTACAGATACAGCAACGCGCGTTAGCTGGATAGGTAAATCTGTTGCAGAGTTTGAAGTATCAAACGACCCATTCATAAAGCTTGCTGTTGCTCTATACGAGACCAACATGGCACAAGAAGCTGACGAAAAAGAAATGGCGGGGCGTTTAGCTGAAATTCGTCCGCAATATATGCAAGCCGTGATCGCCTTTAATACAGCCAAAGGTAAGCCAGTTTACCCAGATGCAAATGGCACATTACGCGTAAGCTATGCACAAGTTGATGGTTACCCAGCAGCTGATGCTGTGTATAAAACGCCATTTACATCACTACGTGGTTTAGTAGCTAAACACACTGGCGAAAAGCCATTTGTTGTTACCGATAAAGTACTTGAAGCATACAAAAAGCAAGCGTTTGGCGCGTACTACCGCGGTGACTTAGGTTTGCCAGGTGTAAGCTGTAGCCTATTTAGTTTTGGTTGTGAGCCACAAGCGGCTAAACCTCTTGAAGTTAACTCAGTACCAGTCAACTTTTTGAGCAGTGCTGATACCACTGGGGGTAACTCAGGTTCGCCAGTCATGAATGGTAAAGGTGAATTAGTGGGTCTTAATTTTGACTCGACTTATGAATCAATCACCAAAGATTGGTACTTTAACGCCAAGATCACCCGTGCTATTCACGTTGATATTCGATACATGCTTTGGTTAATGGAAGAAGTTGATAACGCAGGTTACCTACTTGATGAAATGACCTTAGTTAAATAGCCCTGCTATTTTGAAAATAACCGCAGCAATTGCTGCGGTTATTTTATGTCTTTAATTTTTGCCAATCTAACGTTTTTAATTTGTTTATTTTCAATACTTTTGTAATGTACAAAGCAGATACTTTTACTTGGGAAAAATAATGAGCGCCAAACAAATAATAAAAGCCATTTCAGTGAGTGTTGTGGCAATAACGGCAAGCTTTAATGCCAGTGCAGCGAATACCGAAGCAATGTGGCCGGGCACGGCTTATAATCAGCAAATACCAACATTTAAACAAGTACTTGGATACGATGTAGGTGAGCGCATTACTAATTACAACGATATGCGTCGTTATTTAAGCGCCCTTGAACAAGCTGCGCCTGATCGTATTAAAGTGTTTAAGTACGCAAACAGCTGGGAAGGTCGTGAACTAGTTTATGCGGTGGTTGGCACCGCGGAGCATATTCGCTCATTAGAAACCCTCGCCAATAACACCCAAGCCTTAGCTGATCCGCGTATCACCTCTGAAAAAGAAGCTAAGTCGCTAATTAAAAATTTACCGACGTCTGTGTGGCTTCAGTATGCCGTGCATGGTAATGAAATTAGCTCAACCGATGCTGCACTATTCACTGCATACCACTTACTAGCAGCCCCGAATGATGCCATTAACAGCAAAATTTTAGACAACACCGTGGTGTTTATCGACCCATTGCAAAACCCTGATGGCCGTGAGCGCTTTGTTACTCGTTATTATGCGACCGTGGGTCTTGAGCACAGTGCAGATAGGTTAAGTGCAGAGCATAATGAGCCGTGGCCAAGAGGCCGAACTAATCATTATCTGTTTGATATGAACCGTGATTGGTTAGCGCTTACTCAGCCTGAAAGTAAAGGTAAAGTTGCGGCAATCAATAAATATAAACCACAAGTGGTGGTTGATATTCACGAAATGGGCGGCGACCAATCTTACTACTTTGCACCGGCTGCTCAGCCATTTAATCCGCATATGACGAAAACCCAAATCGCAAACATGGATGCAATTGGGCAAAATCATGCAAAGTATTTTGATGAATTTGGCTTTGATTACTTTACCCGTGAAATTTTTGATGCCTTTTACCCAGGCTACGGTGATAGCTGGCCTGTTTTTTATGGTGCATCAGCATCAACTTACGAAGTAGGCTCTGCGCGAGGCCATGTTTTTGAGAAAAATACCGGTGAACTACTGACGTATTTTAATACTGTAAAGCGTCAGTTTGTGGCCTCAATTTCGACTGCCGAAGGAGCTGCTAATCAACGTGAAAAACTACTAGGTGATTTTTATCAATATCAAATTGATGCGATTGACAGTGGTAAGAAAAGCAAAGAGCGTGTTTATATCTTACCTAAGCAAAGCAATCGTGAAGGCACGCACAAGCTTGCTACCCTAATGGCTGAACATGGTGTTGAAGTTAAACAAGCAACCGAAGACTTCAAAGCCTGTGGTGTTAAGTACAAAGCGGGTAGTTATTTTATTGATACCGCACAGCCGCGTGGTGTCTTTGTGCGTACCACGTTTACAGACCAAGTTGATATGGCTGAGGCATTTGTCAAAGAGCAAGAAAGACGTCGCGCTCGTAACCTAGGTGATGAAATTTACGATGTCACAGGTTGGTCACTGCCGATGATGTTTAATGTTGATAGCGACAGCTGTGGTAAGGCGGTGAGTGCCGACAGTAAAGCCGTTCAGGCCAACGACACATTGCTTGGCAAAGTGAATAACCCAGAAGCCTCTGTGGCTTATATCGTTGCGTGGGGCGACACGGCTGCAGCACGCTTTTTAACTGCAGCGCTTCAAGCAGGGGTTAAACTGAAAAGTGTTGACCAAGCATTTGTATTAGGTGATAAAACTAGCTACCCAGCGGGCAGCTTAGTCATTGAAAAGCGCCTAAACGATAAAGACTTACTGACTAAAATTAGTCAAATTGCCGAGCAAACAGGGGCAATTGTCGATGGTGTTGATTCAAGTTGGGTGATTGAAGGCCCAAGTTTTGGTAGCAACAAAACCGTGCCAATGGTAGCGCCAAAAGTGGCGATTGCATGGGATGCACCAACCAGTGAGCTAAGCGCCGGTAGCACCCGTTTTGTAATCGAAAGACAGCTTGGCTACCCAGTCACGGCGATTCGTACGCCAATGCTTGCATGGGCTGATTTAAGTGACTATCAAGTCGTAATTTTACCAGAAGGTAATTACGAGCAAGCATTAGGTAAATCGGGCGCAGCTAATTTAAAAAGCTGGGTTGAGGCAGGCGGCGTATTGATTGCCTTAGGTAATGCTAACCGCTTTACTACTAATGCTGATTACGGCTTATTAGATGTGAAGCGCGAGCAAGCTTATCGAGAAGATAAAGCCGACAGCAGCGATGATAAAAGCAGTAAAGTGGCAGGGCAGTTATTCGCTTCTCGCGATGATTTAAAAGCAGCGAGCATTGAGCCACATACATCGCCAGACTATGTAGCCGGTGTACTTGCTAATGTTGAAGTAGACCAAGAGCATTGGTTAACCGCAGGGGTTGATAAAGACCTTGTTGCAGTAGCTTACGGTAATGATATTTACACGCCTATAAAACTGAACTCAGGTAAAAACCTAGCGTGGTTTACAGGTAAGGATGATGTGCTAGCAAGTGGTTATTTATGGCAGCAAAATAAAGCACAGCTTGCATATAAGCCATTGCTTGTTCATCAACCGCAAGGCAAAGGCATGGTAATAGGCTTTACACAATCACCAACCTACCGTGCCTACCTTGAAGGCATGAATGTACTGTTAACTAACACGATTTTCCGCGCTGCAGCTCATGCTCAGTAAGGTTAAATTCTAAACGAATAGCCCGCCGATGTTGCGGGCTTTTTTGTGTTTAGATATTTATAAAACACAATTCCAAAAAGAGTGGGCAATAAAAAAGCCCGCAGGGCAAAGAGCGGGCTTTTTAGTGTTCCATGGAGAGAAAGTGTTAAGACACAATCCCTAGTGGCTTACCTGTTTGCCAAGCGCCACGGGTAAAGTCTGGAATTGTTTTGCTGTTACTTCTATCAGCAACTGATGCCATACTTTGCGGGAAGATTGATGACCATGCTGCGGCATCGTAAACATCTTGATCGAGTGGCTCATTGTTGCGTAAGCAGTAGATCATGCGCCAAAGCATAATGAAGTCCATACCGCCGTGGCCGCCGTTACGTACTGCTTCTTCACCCATGCGTTTCCACAGTGGGTGATCAAACTCAGCACGCCATTTTTCCATATCTTGATCCCAGCTATGGAAGTTTTGCATATGTGGCTTACGGCCCTGTGAACCAGCTTTTTCCCACGCAGCGAGCTCAGCTTCATATTGCTGTTGGTAAATTTTCGCGATGGCTGGTGGCACATCTTCAAGAGCAATACGATTAGGGAATCCAGCAAATGTGCCATTAGTACCTTGAATTAGGTTATGGCGGCTGTATGGGCGTGGGCTTGTGGTGTCATGCTGAACCATAATGCTACGACCTTTCACTGTTTTAATAATGCTGGTGTTCATGTCGCCAGCGGTAAATTTCAGCGAGCGGCGTTCGTGGCCTGCAGGGAATTCGCGCTCTGCATAGGCGGCGCGGCCAAGTGCTGGTGAGCTGACTGAGGTAACAAAGTCAAAGCGGTCACCACGGTTGATGTTCATATACTGAGAAACTGGGCCTAAACCATGGGTTGGGTATAAGTTACCGTTTACCTTGGTATGCCAGTAAGTACGCCATGAGCCTGTACTACGGTCAATTTCTTTCATTTGCCAACGCAGGTCATGAATATAAGCAGCTTCACCATGCAATAACTCACCAAATACGCCTTTACGAACCATGTTTAAAACCATTAACTCGTCACGGCCGTAGTTAACGTTTTCCATCATCATACAGTTCTTTTGCGTGCGTTCAGCAGTGTTTACTAGTTGCCAACACTCTTCCATCGTGGTTGCTGCAGGTACTTCAACAAAGGCATGTTTACCGCTTTCCATAGTCGCGACGCTCATTGGTGTATGCCAACGCCAAGGTGTTGAAATGATCACAATGTCGATGTCATCGCGAGCAAGCATGTCTAAATAGGCTTTATCAGAACCCGTATAAGCAGTTGGTTTAGGTAAGCCTTTTTCAACAACATAATTAACAGACTTATCTAGCATCAGCTGATCAGTGTCACAAATAGCTTTAATTTCAACCCCTTCAATATGGCAAAGGTGTTTTACATGACCGCTACCACGTTGACCAACCCCAATAAAACCAACACGTACCACATCCATTGCTGGCACAGCTAAGCCCATTACGCTTTTACCTTGTGCTGCAAGTGGTGTGCTTTGATTATCACCTTGTTGGCTTTTCGCACAGCCAGTCACGACTGTCGCGGCGGTAATGGCTGCGGCAGATTTTAAAAAACTACGTCTATCTATTGTCATAACGATACCTAAATCACTGAGATTGTTTTAATAGTGGGTTTCAGTTGTTTCTGTTATATCGCAACTCAAAGTCAATTACAATTAAATGCTTTCAAATTCTTTCGTAACTTTGGGTTTTATCATTTTTATCCTTATAAAATACCGTGGGAAGTGTGTTTTTAACTTATTTTGCGACTTTCGTTATCTTTCGTTTTGTTGCGCAGCGTTTCGCGCTGTGCTAATGTAATTTCAAATCACGTATCTAACCATTAGCGTAAGCTGCTTGGAGAAAACCATGAATGCATTAAAAACGATTATAAATAACAATCGAGTAGGGCAAGCGCAGGGTATTTATTCTGTGTGTTGTGCACACCCGCTCGTTATCGAAGCAGCAATGTTGCAAGCTCTAAATGATGACACCGAAATTTTAATTGAAGCGACAGCGAATCAAGTTAATCAGTTTGGTGGTTACACAGGAATGAAGCCCCATGACTTCGTTGAGTTTGTTCATGCAATAGCGGAAAAAATAGGGTTAGATACCCAGCGCATTATTTTAGGTGGTGATCATTTAGGCCCAGTGTGTTGGGTAAATGAGCCTGCAGACGTTGCGATGGTTAAAGCTGTTGAACTAGTAAAAGCCTATGCAAGTGCGGGTTTTAAGAAAATTCATTTAGATGCCAGTATGCCATGCGCTGACGATGGAAAACGTTTAGCTGATGCCGAAATTGCCAAACGTGCCGCATTGATGTGCCAAGCCGCTGAGTCGGTAGCAAAAGATAACGATATTCTGTATGTAGTGGGCACTGAGGTCCCTCCTCCAGGTGGCGCAACACAAGAGCATGAAATTATTGAGGTATCGCATGTTGAGGGAGTGCAGCAAACAATCGAATTACATCAGGCTGCATTTGCTAACTTAAACATAAGCGATGTCTGGTCACGCGTTATTGCTGTTGTTGTGCAGCCAGGAGTTGAATTTGATAACCATCAAGTTTTTGATTACCAACGTAATGAAGCGCAAAAACTGAAAGAGTTTATCACCACTGTCGATAATCTTGTTTATGAAGCTCACTCTACCGACTATCAGCCAGATCATTGCTATCACGAGTTGGTGCAAGATCACTTTGCCATATTAAAAGTGGGTCCTCAGCTTACCTATGCACTACGCGAAGGGTTGTTTGCGTTATCTTATATTGAAGATCAATTAGTCGAAGCGGCTAAGCGTTCAAATTTACGTGATGTATGTGAGCGCATCATGCTAGAAAAGCCACATTACTGGAATAAGTTTTATCCAACACAAGGTGCTGAAGCTAAGCTGTTTAGAGCTTATAGTTATAGCGACCGTATTCGTTACTACTGGCCTGAAGATGAAATAAAGCAAACAGTAGAAACTTTATTTGCCAACTTAGAAGGGCAAATTATTCCACAAACTTTACTTAGCCAATTTATGCCAGCGCAATATAAGGCATTGATCAATGGCCAAATTAACTCATCACCCCGTGAGTTAGTAATTAATAAAATAATGGAAGTCACGAATACCTATTCGCGTGCTTGTAATCAATAAGTGGTGTTGAGAGAGAATTAATTATGACGCAGTTTTTATCATTAAACGAAACAGAGCTTAAGCAACAAAACGCTTATTGGACAGCAAGAGAAATCTCCCAGCAGCCAGAGTCATGGTGCAATACGGCGGCTATTATTGAAACGCATCGAGCAGAAATAAATGCATTTCTAGCGCCAATTTTGGCATTAAAAGAATTACAAATCGTATTAACAGGAGCTGGCACATCAGCCTATGTTGGCGAGGCATTAGCACCTCACTTAACAGCTAAAACTGATTTAAATGTGCGCGCAGTTAGCACCACCGACATTGTGTCTAACCCCCATGGGTTTTTACAAAAGAGCACACCCACTTTACTTATTTCTTATGCGCGTTCAGGTAATAGCCCTGAAAGTGTCGCGGCGGTTGATATCGCAGAGCAAGTTGTTGAAAAGTGCTATCACTTAGTCATTACCTGTAATGAAAATGGTGAATTAGCGAAAAGGGCGGCAGCTAAAAAAAATAGTTTTAGTGTACTTATGCCAAAAGAAACCTTAGATGAAAGCTTTGCAATGACCAGCAGTTTCACCTCAATGCTGCTTTCAACCTTATGTATTTTTACCCCTGATGTTAACCAGCTTGCACAAGTGGCTACGCAGACAGAGCAGATGCTCGAAACGCAACTTGAAGAGATCAAAGGCTTTGCGCAAACTGATATTGAACGTTTGGTGTTTTTAGGGGCAGGCTCGTTACTTGGCTATGCGAAAGAAGCGGCCTTAAAGTGCTTAGAGCTGACCAATGGGGATTTAATTAGTTACTTTGAAACCCCTCTTGGCTTTCGTCATGGTCCTAAAACCATCATTAATGATAAAACCGCAGTGTTGTTAATGGCCTCAAGTGATTTTTATAGCAGTTTGTATGATACTGATTTATTTAATGAACTATTAAATGACCAACAATGTTTAGCGGTTAAAAAGCTGGCGTTAAATACTGAACTGGTCGAGCTAGATGATGTTTGGCAAGGTCTGTATTATATTGTCTATTGTCAGATTTTTGCATTTTATAAATCAATGTCACTCGGTTTAACACCTGATAATCCTTGTCCTACGGGCGAAGTTAACCGTGTTGTAAAAGGGGTAACTATTTACCCATTAACTTCTCGCTAAGTAGTGTTGGGTAAAATATGGCTGTTTACGGACTCGATATTGGTGGTACAAAAATAGAGACCGCCATTTTTAATGATAATTTAGAGCAACAGCAAAGTTGGCGTATTACTACGCCAACTGATGACTATCAGCAATTTTTGCACGCAATTTATCAGCAGGTAATTAAAGCCGATGAGCTGACAGGTTGCCAAGGTGCGGTGGGCATCGGTATGCCAGGTATCGTTAATGATGAAGGTAAAGTGCTGTCGGCTAATGTGCCGTGTGCCACAGGCAAAGTGATTGCCAACGATCTTCAAGCATTATTAAAACGCCCTGTTGCGATATTAAATGACACCCGATGTTTCGCCTTATCAGAAGCTAATGGCGGAGCTGGTGAAGGTTATAGCCGAGTATTCGGTGCCATTGTTGGCACTGGTGCGGCGGGAGGGATGTGCATTGATGGAACCTTGTTTAACCAAGGCTTGGGTATGTCGGGAGAGTACGGCCATTTACCACTGTCTGCATATTTGCAGCAAAAATACCAGCTACCGGTTTTAAAATGTGGCTGTGGTTTAAATGGCTGTGTCGAAAGTTATATTGCTGGGCCTGGTGTACAAACCTTGTATCAACATATTACGCAATCTCCTAAATCTGCGATTGAATGGGCAAACGATATTAAACTAGGTGATGAGCAAGCATTAAAGGTGCTCGCTTGTTACTTAGATATTCTTGGTGAAACCTTTGCTGCCATTAGTAAAAGTTTGCACCCAGAAGTTATCGTACTGGGGGGCGGGCTGTCGCTCATTGATGCAATTGTAGAAAAGCTCCCTGACGCAATTCAAACTCATTTATTTTCAGGTTTTGCCGTGCCTGACGTGAAGCGTGCAAAATTTGGTGATTCTAGCGGCGTAAGAGGCGCTGCAATAATAGGAAGTGTTCATGCTAATTCCAACGCATCTTAATCGCTATTACTTAAAAGCCGCAAAAGTGGTGACTGCTGATGCGGTTTTACTCGATCATGTGGTCTTGGTCGAGCAAGGTAAAATTACTGCCATTACTACGCAAATGGCGCCCGAGATCGAAGTAATAGATTTAGGTGAGCACAGTTTATTTCCAGGCTTTATTGATTTACATATTCATGGCCGTGAAGGCTGCGATATTATGGACGGCACCCCAGAATCACTAGAGATTATTTCTCGTTCTTTAGCAAAGCATGGCGTAACGGGGTTTGTTGGCACAACGGTGACTGCAGACTGGGACGTCTCAATTCAAGCTTATAAAAATATGGCGAGTGCCTATCAAAAAGGCTTGGCTGGGGCGCAGTTGCTAGGGGCTTATAACGAAGGTTTATTCTTTGCAGAAGCGCATAAAGGCGCGCATAACGAGTCATTTTTTTTAGAGCTTACTAAACAGCGATTTGATGAAATTTATGCCGCATGTGAAGGTTGCTTAAGCTCATTTGCGTTGGCGCCAGAACTACTTAAATCCCCCGACATGATCCGCTATATCACCGATAAAGGCGTGCGTGTGATGCTGGGTCATACAGATGCTAATTTTGAGCAAACAACACAAGCTCTTGCCCATGGTGCTTGCGGTGGTGTGCATATTTTTAATGGTATGCGCGGTATTCATCATCGTGATCCTGGTTGTACTGGCGCACTGTTGATGGACAAGGATGCCATGGTTGAGCTTATTCCTGATGGTATTCATTTGCACCCGAGCATCATGAACATGGTTTACCGTTTAAAAGGAGCAGATAAAATTGCTTTGATCACAGACTGTGTGAGCGCCGGAGGCTTACAAGATGGTCGCTACCGTTTAGGTGAGCTTCCTATTGTGGTTGAGCAAGGTGTTGCACGAACTGAGAGCGGTTCTTTAGCGGGCAGTACATTAACCATGGAAGTTGGCGTTGAGCGTTTTTATAACCTAACCGACGCAAGCCTAGTTGAAGCAACTAAAATGGCCAGTTTAGTACCCGCTGAGTTTTTAAATAAAGCGGAGCAAATAGGCAGTATTGCGGTTGGTAAACAGGCTAATTTTGCACTGCTCGATAAAGACTTTTCTGTTCAAGCAACGATCTGTGCGGGTAAGCAAATCTTTTAAAAGTTAAGTGAGAATGCAGGCAAAAGTATTCGATGCCATTGTTATTGGCAGTGGCATTACTGGCGGCTGGGCTGCTAAAGAACTGACCGAAAAAGGGCTCAATGTACTGCTACTGGAACGTGGTAGGCAGGTTGTGCACGGTACTGACTATATCACTGCCTTTAAAGATGATTGGCAACTGCCATTTCGCGACAGGCCCAGCTTACTAGAAAAACAGAATCAAGCTAAACAAGCACGCACTGGCTATGCCACCAAGCAATCAATAAAACACTGGTTTGTGAATGATTTGCAGCACCCTTATCAAGAATCACAGCGTTTTGATTGGATCAGAGGGTATCATCTTGGTGGACGCTCATTAACTTGGGGGCGGCAATGCTTGCGCCTCAGTGATATAGATTTTGCAGCCAACAAACAAGATGGTCACGGCGTTGATTGGCCTGTGCGCTATCAAGATATTGCGCCTTGGTACGATAAAGTCGAAGCCTACATCGGGGTTATTGGCGAAGCACTGAACTTACCTCAGCTACCAGATGGACCTTACTTACCTCCTTTTGCGCTTAATGCCGTAGAGCAGCAGCTTAAACAAAGTTTATTAACTCACTACACTAATCGGCACCTCACCATTGGGCGAGTTGCGCATTTAACTAAGGCAAAGCCTGAGCAAGGTCGTGCTCCATGCAGCAAGCGCAACCGCTGTATGCGAGGTTGTCCAACCGGTAGTTATTTTAGTAGTTTAGCCTCGACCTTACCTGCAGCGATGCGTACTGGACGACTCACTATTCAGACTCACTCCATTGCTAAAGAGATTATTTACAATCCAGAAAGCGGGCAGGCCACAGGTGTGAAAGTAATTGATGCTGAATCTAAAAAAGAGCGTATCGCGCAAGCGAAGATTATTTTTTGCTGCGCATCAACGGTGGCTACAACAGCCTTGTTATTAAATTCAACCTCTGCACGCTTCCCTAATGGCTTAGGGAACGATAGTGGAGAGCTTGGTCATAACCTCATGGATCACCATTTTAGGGTTGGCGCAACGGGTGAACCAAAAGGTTTTGCTGATGACTTTAATGATGGCGACAGACCCGTTGGCTTTCATATTCCGCGTTTTCGAAATCTTAATGATAGTGAGCAGCATAGCTTTATTCGCGGCTATGGCTATCAAGGATACGCAACACGCAAAGATTGGCGACGGGGCTTTAAAGAACTTAGCTTTGGTAAGGCTTTTCGAGAAGAGCTTGCCAAACCTGGGCCTTGGCAAGTTGCATTAATAGGCTTTGGTGAATGCCTGCCTTATCATCGTAATAAAATGAGCTTAGATCCGGTATTAAAAGATCAATGGGGATTACCTTTAGTTAATTTTGATTGCCAATTTGCTGAAAACGAGCAGCGCATGCGCGAGGATATGAAAGCGCAAGCCGTCGAGATGCTCAGCAAAGCTGGTTATCAAAATGTGCAAGCGTACGATAAAGGCTCAGCGCCGGGGCAAGCCATCCACGAAATGGGAACTGCGCGCATGGGACATGATGCTACAACCTCAGTGCTTAATCGTTACAACCAAATTCATAGTGTGCGTAACGTCTATGTCACTGACGGCTCGTTTATGTGCTCGTCGGGTTATCAGAACCCTTCGTTAACCTATATGGCATTTACTGCAAGAGCCGCCGATCATGCTGCACGACATTATCAAAATGGGGTGTTCAATGGCTGATCTACAAAGGCGAAATGCGATTAAATGTTTAGCAGCATTATTCGGTGCGGCTATTACGCCAGTGGCTGCGACTCAGCTATTTGATAAAGTGGATGACAATCATTTTGAGGTGCTTAAAACAGCGGCTCACCGGGATGTGGTCACGCAAATGCAGGCGGTTATTTTGGAACTGGAGCCAAATGAACAGCTGTATTTTAATTTAGTCGCTTTCACAGATTTAATGCTAGCAAATACACTAACTACGACTGAGCGTACGGCATGCTTAAAAGGCGCAGAGCTGATTGCAGAAGGTGCTCTTTCATCGTCGCAATTAGCAGATAAACTCACAAGTTTATTTACTATTTCTTCACTGCAGCAACAGCGCATAATAGCGCAGCAAGCCTTACCTCTTTCAGAAGTGAGCCTTGATAAGCGTGACGAGTATTTAATTTATAAGTGTATTTTTACCGTGCGTGAATTTTTGCTACTGGGCTATTTCACATCAGAAAAATTGCAGGCCAGTTAAATAGTAAAACAACTAAGCCTGCCCATGTCGTTACTTACGCCAACTTGTTAGTTTGTGACCAATCAGTGCGTAATAAAGAATAAACGCATAGCAAGGGATCAACAGATAATAAGCTTGTTGTGCATTGCCTGTATATTCTGCAAATACACCGTATACCAAAGGCAATAGCGCGCCACCAGAAATCCCCATAATCAGTAATGCCGCGCCGGTTTGAGTTTTATCGCCAAGATTTGCAAGGGCCATAGGCCAAATGGTCGGCCATACCAGCGCATTCGATAAGCCAAGTAATGCAACAAATAACACGGTATCAGGAAAACTGTTATCAGCAAGCCAAAAGAGCACTAAATTCGAAATCGCAGTTTGTTGCGGATCAATCAAAATGATACCAAGTGAAAACACACAACCACTTAACGCAGAAAATATCAGCGCCTGTTGCTGACTAAAAAAGCGAGGAATTAATACGATACCTAAAACATAACCTAGCACCATAAAGCCCATGGTGTAAGAGGTGAGTTCTGCGAACTGCAATACCCCTTGTTCTTTGCCGTAAAGGCCAATAGTGTCGCCGGCAATGACTTCTGCACCTATGTAAAAGAATAGGGCTATCACGCCTAAAACTAAGTGTGGAAATTGCAGTACTGATTTGCTCTCGCTATTGTTGCTGGTTTTTGGTTGCTCAATATCAGGTAGCGGGGCCAGCATGATTAACGCCGCTAATATTGCTAATGCGATTGCCATTACAAAGTAAGGAGTAATTAAACGATTAGCCAGTTCTTGTAACTGTAATTGCTTTTGAATGCTGTTTAATTGGGCCAAAGCCTCTGGGCTAAAGCTGGCAATGTCGCTAAATACAATCGCTGAGAAGAGCAATGGAGCAACCACACCAGCACTCTTATTGAGAATACCCATAATGCTAATGCGCACGGCTGCTGTGTCTTTAGAGCCTATTAGCACGATGTAAGGATTCGCAGCAGTTTGTAATAAGGTGAGGCCGCTACCTAACGTAAATAAGGCAACCAAAAATAACCAATACGCTTGAATTTGTGCCGCAGGAATAAACAACAGTGCACCCAATGCCATGGTACCTAAACCAAACGACATACCGTGCTTATAGCTGAATATTTGCAAAATCTTAGCGCTTGGCAGTGCCATCACGGTATAGGCGATATAAAACACCAATGTCACCATATAAGCTTCAATATGGTTGAGATCGCAGACCATTTGTAAAAATGGGATCAAGGAGCCGTTAAGCCAAGTTATAAAACCAAATAAGAAAAACAACCCACCTATGATCATCATAGGCAGTAATTGCGTGCGATTGGTGTGTTCTGTTTGCTCTAACAGTGAGCTTTGTGTTGTCATTTTTGTCACCAAAGAAGATTGTTGTGAAATAATCATAAAACAAAATTCGTAAGTTTTGAAAGTTTTATTTTATTTCGAAACTAAATTTGGCTTTGAAACTGTAAATTGTGTAATATTGAACTACAAATTTGAAAGCAGCTATTAAAACAACAGGCCAGCTATGCTAACCACAATAGAAAGAAGACAAAAAATCGTCCTGATGACCGAGGAAAATGGCAAAGTAAATGTTAAAGATCTTGCTAAAACCTTTGATATTTCGGAGGTTAGCATTCGCCATGATCTTAACGAGCTCGGTAAACGAGGCTTAGTTGTCCGTTCACGTGGTGGGGCAATTGCCTGCGATAAATTGGCTAAAGAGCTTTCGGTAAAAGATAAGCATAACGAAAACTACGCAGTGAAAGTGTTATTAGCGAAAGCTGTGGCAAGTTTGGTTGATGATGGCGATTCATTGATAATTGATTCTGGCACCACCACAGAAGAAGTTGCCAAAGCATTAACCAATAAGCAGGGCCTTACTGTGATGACAAACGGCCTTAATATTGCCCATGTACTGGCTGATATTGAAGATGCAAATGTGTTTATGCTGGGTGGGCAATTACGAAAGAAATCAATGTCTTTTTACTCAAATGAAGTCGAGCAAGCACTTAGTAAATATAACTTTAAAAAGGTTATTTTAGGGGTTGATGGTATCGACTCAGAAGCAGGGATCACCACCCATTATGAGCCCGAGGCAATGCTGAATCGCACCATGTGCACCCGCGCAGATAAAGTCATTGCAGTCACAGATTCAAGTAAATTTGGTAAGCGTGCTTTGTATAATGTATTGCCGCTTAAATCAATCGATGTACTGGTCACCGACAAAAATATGCCAGCAGAGTTTGTTGAATCATTAACGAGCTTAGGTATTGAGGTGATTACTGTTTAACTCCCTAGTTAAATAGGATTAATAAAAGGTGGCTTTTGCCGCCTTTTTATTATCCAAAATAAATCGTACCAGCCCACCGAAAGAAAATCTTTTAAAAAAAATCATTATCGTAACTTTCGAAATTAAAGTCCCATATTTAAAGGCATTCGAAGCCATTTTTTTCATATATAAAACAAATTTCGTAACTATCGAAAGTTTCACAAGGTAATTTATTGTTGCTAGATTGTTTCATTTTGTTATAGATTAAATATAAGGCCTTACTCATTACCATTTTTATGGTGAAAAAATCTGAACATTTAAAAACAGGAAATCATCATGGCAACAACAACTAGAAAAACATATTTGAGCGTGCTGATAAGCTCGATTCTGGCCTCATCAGTCAGTTTCGCTGCAACGGCCCAACAACAAGAAAACGATAGTAAGGCCGAAGAGGATGTTGAGGTTATTGAAGTTACAGGGATCCGTAGCAGTATTAAAGAATCAAACTTTCGAAAGAAAGAAGCAACGACGGTTGTTGATGTCGTTGTCGCTGATGACATCGGTAAGTTCCCCGATGAAAACTTAGCGGAAGCATTGCAGCGTATTCCGGGTATCACCATTACTCGTAATGGCGGTGAGGGGCAAAATATTTTAGTCCGTGGTTTAGGTGGCGGCTACAACATTACCACGTTGAATGGTCGTAAACTGGCTTCTGAAAACTCAGGCCGCGACTTTAACTTTGATACGATTGCTTCAGAGTTAGTGGGTGCACTACAAGTGTATAAGTCACCAGAAGCACGCTTAATTGAAGGGGGCATTGGTGCGGTTGTTGATATCGAAACGCGTAAACCACTAGATCAAGATGGCTTTACCTTGAGCGCTTCAGCAAAAGGGATTTATGAATCTCGAACAGGCGATGTACACCCGCATGCTTCATTCATCATCGGTGACAACTTTAATGATGATACTTTTGGTGTGCTTTTCTCGGGTGCGTATTCTAAGAAAACCTTACGTGCAGACACATACTCGGCAAGCGGCTTTTTTGACGAAGAAGAAGGTTGGGGGGCAGACAGCGCAGGTGTGCCAGTCGACATGAACGGTAACGGAGAAATTGATGGGCAAAGTGAAATATTTGCCTCAAAAATCCCGAGTTACATGTATTTTGCGAACGCGCAGGATGTGCGTGAACGCGTCGGTGCGACGTTAGCAATGCAATGGCGTCCAACAGATACCCTAGATATTAACTTTGATGCTCTTTATTCTCGTTACAATACTGACGGCCATCGCTATCAAATTGGTTTTGTTAACTATGATGAAAGCTGGACGCCAGGCACGCCAGTGTTTACTGATGCAGAATTTGATGACACAGGCCGTGTAGTATCAATGACGCAAACCGGTAACACCATGGTGGAGCTACTCAACCTAACCAACCCACGTAAAACCGATACTTATCAGTTTGCCCTTAATGCTAAATGGTATCCAATGGATGGCCTAACACTGGCTGTGGATGTTGCCCATTCAAAAGCGAAAAACGAAAACGGGGGTGATAACCGCTTTATTGTTGCGCGTGGTTTTATAGATTCAATTGGGATTGATTACACCACGGGTAATATGCTGCCAGATGTTACTTTATCGCCGGGCTTAACTGCGGATCAATCATACGGTGCTCACTATAGCCGTAATACAGGTACTGGGGTTGAAGACACGGTTAATGACTTTAAGTTTACCGGTACGTTTGTGCCTGAAAGTGATTTAGTGACCCGTGTTGATTTTGGTTTAACTTACCTTGAACAAACTAAAAGTCAGCTTGAATATGCATCAAAAAATGCCAGCCAATTCAGTAATGGTGGTCAATATTTAGAGCGCGATGGCTATGAATTTGATGACAGCACCGTAGTGAATGTGGGTGACTTTAACCTCTTTGAAATCCCAAGCGATGTGTTTGTTGAAGCGAATTTCGATAACTTCTTAGAAGGCGAAAGTAGCATTACACCAGAGCCATGGCCAAGTTTCGACTACGATAAGTTACTTGCTTATTATCGCTCAATTAATGCTGAAGCAACCGATAAGAGTATTGTTGCATCGCTCAATTCATCGGGCACTTATGAGGTAACCGAAGAAGTTCTAACCGCGTATGCGCAAGTGACGCTCGAGAGCACTCTTGCAAATATGCCGTATATGTTAAACGTAGGTATCCGTGGTTCGCAAACAGAAGTGAGCTCTAAAGGATCAGTGTATGATCTATCGTTAATTGACCTACAAGAAGATGGTAAACCACTTGAAAATGGTTGGCGTGAAACTGTTGAACAATCATTTAAAGGGGACTACAGCAACATTTTACCAAGCATGAACTTCAAGCTTAGTATTACTGATGATTTGATTTACCGTTTTTCTGCGGCACAAGTGATTAGCCGCCCATCGTTAGGCTATTTACGCCCATGGCTTGCGCCAAACTTTGATACGTATCGTGAAGGGTTACCACAACTTTCGATGGGCGATTCATCGTTAACACCAGAAGAAGCTAATCAAGCCGATATGACCTTAGAGTGGTACTTTGAAGACAGCAGCTCGTTAAGTGGTGGGGTGTTTGTCAAAGACCTGAAATCATTTATCGATTACGTAGAAAGCCCAGTTGAAATTGAAGGTGTGCGTTACTTTGCATCTTACCCTGGTAAGAGTAAGTACGGTGCAACGATCAAAGGTGCTGAGTTTGCTTATCAGCAGTCGCTTGAAAACTTATTACCAGAACCTTTCAATGGCCTAGGCTTTCAGCTTAACTACACTTATGTTGACAGTAGCTACGATGAGCCAGAGCTCAAAGAGTCAGGTTTGCCATTTAGAGGCATGTCGAAAAACTCATATAACGCCGTGGTTTACTATGAGCAATATGGTTTCCAAGCACGTTTAGCGTATAACTGGCGTAGCAAATTCTTGTCGGATCCTGATGCATGGGGCGGTCCATATTGGATCTCTGATTATGGTCAGTTAGATGCCAGCATGAGCTATAACATCAGTGACCAATTCACAGTGTTTGCCGAAGCAACGAACTTAACGAATGAGCGTTATTGGGGTTACACCAAGCGTACTGACCAAGTGAGTTACCTTGAGCGTTTTGGTACTCAAGTCGCATTAGGTGTACGTGCTAGCTTTTAATCTTTGTATTCCCAGTTGTTAGTGTTGTTCAAGCGCCTGCAAAGGCGCTTTTATTTTTTTTAAAAAAAGAGGTTGTTATGGCAGGAATTAGTGTTTGGCAATTAGCCATTATTGCCGCAATTGTGGTGCTGTTATTTGGCACAAAAAAATTATCTCGAATTGGTGGAGATTTAGGGACGTCAGTCAAAGGGTTTAAGCGTGCTATGCAAGATAAACCCAATGATGAAGCCTAGCTCTCAAGTACTTTAAATTATATTGCTACCCTGTTCAGGGTCGCGAGATTGATCCGCTTGTTCGCGAATATCATCGGCATCACTGCTAACGTCATCAAGGCTGTGGTCGTCGAGTGATTTTGCTGTTTTTGGCTCTGCGCTTGCATTATTGTTTGGCTGCTCATTATCGTTCTCGCTATTTAAAATAATTCGCTCGCGAGCATCATCAGGCATGCTGATTTGCTCTGCTAAATAGGTATTGACCAATTCTCGCATTAATTGTGAAGCGACTTTGACAGTGCTGTGTTCGCGGCTATTAACCCAAAAATAAATGGTTAGATTTAAAGTCGCTGAGCCTAAAGAATCAATTAACACTTGGCTTGGGGGATCATTAATAACAGCAGGGTTTTGATTAACCACCTTCATTGCTAATTGTTGGGCGTAGCGAATGTCATTATCGTAGCCAATGCCAACATTAAAGTGACCCCGCATTTTCGGGTTTGCAGTGAGGTTTTTAATGACGTTTTTATACACGGTCGCATTAGGAATTTGAATGTGATTGCCATCAAAATCCACCAAGGTGGTGGCGCGAGCCGTAACCTTTTTAACCACCCCTAAACGACCATCAACTTCAATCACATCGTCAATACGAAAAGGGCGCTGCACACTGAGCAGCATGCTTGAAATAAAGTTTTCAGCGATATCGCGAAAAGCAAAGCCTAAAATAAGCCCAACTAAACCAGTCCCACTCATAATCGCTACAGCAAAACTGGTAAGCCCTGCAAGACGCAAAAATAAGTACACCCCAAACAAGATGATAATGATGCTAAAAAAGCGCCTCGTCACTACATGTAAAAGTTTACTTTCACTGACAAAGCCAAGCGGCTTTATTAATAAATACGATAAAGGACGAGCTAATAAGTAGCAAATGATGATGGCCGCAATACCGAGTGTCAGTGCTGGTAACATTTGCCATGCAGTATGTAAAAACTGCGTAATTTGAGAATTTAAGTCTTGCCAAGATAAGCTCGCAGGGATTGCTTGCGATGTTACCCAAATGGTGGGGCTGAACAAACTAGCCAATTGATTTTTAATAAGTAAGTAATAACTCATCGCACCGCTCCATGGATCTTTGTAGTGTTTTTATAAGCGTAGCTTAATGCAATTCAGACGCCATTATTACTGGCAAGTTGTTTGCAGCTTGAGAGTGTTAAAGGCAATTATTTAGGTCGTTTATGAGTAAGGACAATCGTGGTTACCACGCTCGCTCACCGATGGAGATCCCAATTCGCGGTTGGTGGGATATCAGTAAGCGGGTTTATCACAACCTATCACAAGACAATTTATCTTTCGTGGCGGCAGGTGTGGCGTTTTATGCCTTGTTGGCGATTTTCCCTGCGCTGGCGGCCATAGTCTCTGTGTATGCTTATTTTGCTTCGCCAACCGATATTTATGATCAACTCGATAAAGTGATTGCCATTTTACCTGCAAGTAGCCGCGACATTATTTTGCTGCAAGTGAGTGGCATCACTCAGCAATCACAAAAGGTATTAAGTGTCAGCGCCATAGGGACCTTGTTATTAACAGTTTGGAGTAGTAGTAAAGGCTGCCAAGCACTGATCACTGCCTGCAACATTACTTATCATCAGCGCAATAAGCGCCAGTTTTTTATGGCATTAGTGGTGCGTTTTTTATTTTCGTTAGGTGCTATTGTGGTTGCGCTGGTGGCGTTATTGATCATTGGTATTTTGCCAATAGTGCTTAATTTAGTTGGTTTAACTGAGCTTATCGATTTAATGATTCAGCTTATTACTTGGCCACTATTAGCCATTATTTTTAATTGCGCTTTAGCATTTTTATATCGTTATGCGCCTCACAGAACGCCTGCCAAATGGCGCTGGATCACCCCTGGCTCAATGCTTGCCACCTTACTGTGGATCATCGCATCAATCGGTTTTTCATATTATGTATCACAATTTGCAAGTTATAACGAAACCTATGGATCGTTAGGGGGTGTGGTGATCATGTTGATGTGGCTTTATATCAGCGCATACATCATTATTTTTGGTGCGGCCATTAATGCCAGTGCCGAGCAACAAACCTTAGTCGATAGCACCATAGGCCCTGACAAAGAAGTGGGAGATCGCGGGGCAACAGTCGCTGATAGGTTAACCAGGCAACAAAATGAGCATTCTCATAAATAGAATGATTAGTGCGAATTTTACTCATGGTTGTTAGTTAAATTAGCGCCTACAATCATTTCATACAATTTACGGGAGTAAAGTTATGAAAGTGATTCAACAATTAAATAGCCATGCCACACAAGATGGTGATGGTGTAAACATCAGCCGTATTCCAGGCTTTGATGGCAAGTATTTAGACCCTTTTTTAATGATCGATGAGCTGAAGTCTGATGATCACAGTGATTTTATGGGCGGCTTTCCTGCGCATCCTCACCGTGGTATTGAAACCTTTACGTACATTATTAAAGGTGGCTTTGAACACCAAGATCAAATGGGTAACAAAAAAGCGATTCGCGCTGGTGATGTGCAGTGGATGAGTACCGGTTTTGGTGTGATCCACAGTGAAATGCCATTAGCAGATGCCAAAGAAGGCATGCACGGCTTTCAAATTTGGCTCAATATGCCAAGTGCCGAGAAGCTAAGAGCGCCGCGATATCAAGATACCACTGAAGCGCCAGCGCCAACGAGTCAAAATGAGCAGGGTGTTGAGCTTAAAGCGTTGGCAGGAAGCTGGCAATTTGCCGGAGAAGAGCAGGTGTCTAGCTTACAAGACCTCGCCGCTGACGGCATGCTTGCTGATGTGACTTTACCGGCTGGTACGCAGTTTTACCATACACCGCTTACACAAACGAAGGTGATGATTTATATCCATACTGGAGAAATTCATACTGAGCAAGGCGGCCCAGTTAAAGCGGGTAGCTTATTGATTTTAGAGCCTGACAGTGACATTGAGTTTAACTCGCAAACGGGGGCTGGCGTTTTGATTTTAGCCGGTGAGCCGCTTAAGCAACCAATCGCTCATATGGGCCCGTTTGTAATGACAACCCAAGCTGAGTTACAGCAAGCTGTACGTGACTATCAGCTAGGTAAATTTGGCACACTATAGGAGGTTATTGTGGGATTACTAGTAAATGGCCAATGGCAAGATAAATGGTACGACACCGATAACAATCAAGGTGAGTTCAAACGTGAGGCAGCCCAGTTACGTAACTGGGTTAGCGCAGATGGCAGTGCAGGGCAAAGCGGTGATGCGGGCTTCAAAGCTGAAAAAGATCGTTACCATCTTTATGTCTCTTTAGCTTGCCCTTGGGCTCATCGCACTTTGATTTTTCGCCATTTAAAAGGCCTTGAAGATTATATTAGTGTGTCGGTTGTAAGCCCTGACATGTTGGAGCATGGCTGGACCTTTGATAAAGATAATCACAGCACAGGTGATGCACTTTTCGATAGCGACTTTATGCATCAAATTTATACGCGTAACAAAGCAGATTATTCAGGTCGTGTTACGGTTCCCGTGCTTTGGGATAAAAAAACGCAGCGTATTGTTAGTAACGAATCTGCTGAAATTATCAGAATGTTTAATAGCGCGTTTAATGGCTTTACAGGTAATGAACGCGACTTTTATCCGCAATCGTTGCGCTCTGAAATTGATGAAGTTAATGAGTTTGTTTATCACAATATTAATAACGGGGTGTATCGTGCTGGCTTTGCGACAACGCAAGAAGCTTATACAGAAGCCTTTGATAATCTCTTTGCCGCTCTAGATAAGATTGAGCAACGTTTAACAGCTAATCGTTATTTAGTGGGTGACACACTGACAGAGGCCGACTGGCGTTTATTTACTACTTTAATTCGCTTCGACAGTGTTTATGTGGGCCACTTTAAATGTAATTTGCGTACTATCGAGAGCTATCCGGCGATCAGCAATTATTTGCGTGAGTTATATCAAGTTGAAGGTGTAAGTAAGACCGTTGATTTTTATCATATAAAACGTCATTACTATTTTAGCCACACCATGATCAACCCAACTCAAGTTGTGCCAAAAGGGCCTGATATAGACTACGCTCGACCACATAATCGTGGTTAATAGACCTGATAACTAACAGTTTAATGGCTTGATTAAGCTGTTAGTTATAGCTATCCATGACCTTGCGGATGGTGTCGATGCCAAACATCACCTTTTGAATAAATGACTCTGAACTTTTCACTAAATTAAAGTTAGGGTGCTGAGACCAAACAGCTTGTAGTTTGTCATCAAGCAATATGGCTTGTTGATCAGATTCGTTTCTGACTGGGTTATTAGAATGAATACTCTGCCCAGATTTAGCAGCCGTTTCAAAAAAGATCACTGCATCATACTGGTTAAGTTCGATTTCTAGGCTGGTGTTTAAACACTGAAAAAACTCATCTTGTTCACCAGGCCAGTAGGCAAGGCCATCTAAGCTACCACGATCGCAAAGCATTAAACGATCTGGGTGCATGGTTCGCTGAATATGTTCAAGGTGTTTTTGTAAGCTGAAGATAGCTTGTTGATGGGCTTTGATAAGATGAGCTGAATCGCCTCGTTCTATACCACCACTGAAAAGCATGGTCGCAGACTCTGGCACCACGACAATTTGTTTTGAAAACTCACGTCTTAATAAATCGATGGCTGTTGTTTTACCACCACCAGGTCCGCCTGTTAATACAATCCTTTTTTTCACCTTAGGTTTCCACAAATAGCTAGTGTGTGTTTAAAGTAATGAAAATGGCTGGAAAAGAGAAGTAAAATGCACACTTTACATGATAAAGATCACAACAAACGCAGTAACCAGCTAAAGCGACCAATTTGTTTCAGTTTGCTGCTTTTTGGCTGTGGATCATTGAGCGCTTCGTAGCCCATACCCGCCGTAAAGGCACTGGCAATACCCACCTTACTGACAGCAAAACGTTTCAGGCGGTAATTAAATGCTTGATGATGCTGGCGTTTAAGCTCATCTTGTAAATCCATTTGATGACTAAGCTCACTGACTTTGTGTTGTGGCTTATTGATAAAATAATCAATTAACATCATTCATCCTTATTTATATTCAGTAATTGACGAACGCTCTTGAGCGTATGATCAAAACCAATTTTACTGCTGACATAACCAATGTTTTTCCAAAGCCATGTAAGACAAAGCAATTGCAAAACAATCAATGAAACAGCAGATAACCACAATGATTGGCTAAAGCTAAATATCGCGATACCTACAGTGGCAAGTAAGCCAGCCCATAGCAGCACTAACCCCCCAGCAAAACAGACGAGTAAGATAATCGTTAAGGCGAGTGAGCGTGTTGATAAGCGCCACTCCGCTGCGGCAAGCTGTTTGCAAAGCCCCGTTTGCTTGCGGTAGTCAATATAAAGCTGTTTGGCATAGTCAGATAATTTGGCAAGATGATCTTGCCACTGATCAGCGTTTAACGGCTGATCATTGGCATCTTGCGTTTTCTCATCTGTAGATTGAGAAGATTGCATAACGATTACTTACGACGAATAAGTGCGGTTACTAGCATGCCTGCTGCAAATGCAATACCTGCTGTCGCAAGTGGGTTCTCTGATGCAAGCTTACGAGTTTTACCACTGTACTCATTAATTTTAGCGCGTGCTATAGCTTGCTTTTCAGAAAGCGTTTGAGCTGAGCTCGATGCACCTTGACGAACACTGTGCTCAGCACTTGCTGCACGCGATGATAATGCATCTACAGCGTGGTGTGCTGCTTCTGTTGCTTTTTCTGTGAATGGCGCCTCTACTTGAGCCGCGTTCGAGTGTGCACTGCCATTAGTTGCTGCGCTTGAGTTCGATTTTGAAGTTGCGGTAGTCATAATCATTCCTTAAAAATTGCCATTTAATTGGTAGTTAACCTGTCGCAACCTTCATACCAAATAGTAAAAGTTAATTTTTTCAATGCGTTATGTTTTTAAATCAGCCGTTGGTTGGAGAATGCTCGTAACTCTTGCAGGGTGATTAAGTAAAAATTACAGAATAAGAAATTTTTGTAATTATTCATTGGTCATTCATTAACCATTTTTCCCTAATACATAGCCAAGAAAATAGGAAAAAAATTTTTTTTCGATGTTTACCACTTTTTCCCACGTAATTCATAGGCTTTGCCCGAGCCCTTATTTTTTCTGGCTTCACAAGGCGCTTATGATGATCTGCTTACTTGACAAAAAGGCTTGTCAAGCCCTAAACTGGAGCACTGTGGTAAAAAGTGGTTTTTAGTGGATCAAACTGGATCGGAAATAATCATTAACGATTAATAACCTAATTTTTAAGGCAAGCTATGTTTCGGGGTGCGAGCTCTCTGAGTTTGGATGATAAAGGACGCTTTGCGGTACCTACAAAGTACCGAGATGCGATCTTGTCTGAAGATCAGGGAACGGTTATTTGCACTGTAGCCTTAAACGAACCGTGTTTGTGGTTATATCCGTTAGCAGAATGGCTCGAAATTGAAGAACGATTATTAAAAATTTCGAACATGAATCCACGCGCTCGCCGTATGCAACGTATGTTGCTCGGTAACGCTACAGAGTATCAACTAGATAAAAATGGCCGAATTTTGCTGGCGCCGTCGTTACGCGCACATGCAGAACTTGGAAAAAAAATCATGTTGGTTGGCTTGATGAACAAGTTTGAAATTTGGGATGAAGATCGTTGGCATGAACAAATGCGCCAAGATACTGAAATTGAACGCCTAGGCGATTTTGAGGCGAATCCTGAATTTGATAACTTTTCACTCTAACCACAATAATAAAAAGGCAAAAAATAGCTAATGACAGCGCAATTTGAACATGTCTCTGTACTGATGGACGAAACCATAGATGCTTTGGATATAAAACCCGAAGGCATTTACATGGATGGCACATTTGGTCGCGGTGGACACTCTGGACAAATTCTTGCGCGATTAAGTGAGCAAGGTCGCTTACAAGCGATTGACCAAGACCCACAAGCTATTAAAGCTGCCGAAAAATTTGCTGATGATGCACGTTTTTCGATTGCTCACACTCGCTTTTCAAATCTTAAAACGGTTGCCGAAGATAACGATTTAATCGGCAAGGTTGACGGTATTCTGTTAGATATCGGCGTTTCTTCACCACAGCTTGATGATGCTGAGCGTGGCTTTAGTTTTATGAAAGATGGCCCGCTTGATATGCGTATGGACCCAACCAGTGGTCGCAGTGCGGCACAATGGCTAGCAGAAGCTGAACTTGAAGATATTACTCATGTGATTAAAACCTACGGCGAAGAAAAATTTGGTCGTCGTATTGCTCATAAAATTATTGAAACACGTGAGCATACACCGATCATCAGCACTAAGCAGCTTGCTGACTTAGTCGATGAAGCGGTGCCAGTGAAAGATAAACATAAACACCCAGCTACACGAACATTCCAAGCGATCCGTATTTATATCAACAGTGAGCTTGAAGAAATTCAAACTGCACTGCAAGCCGCTGTTGAGGTGTTAAAACCTGGTGGACGTTTAGTGGTTATTTCGTTCCACTCGTTAGAAGATCGCATTGTTAAGCAGTTTATTAAAAAACAGAGTAAGGGAGAGGCGATACCCAGAGGTCTGCCTTTGACGGACGCACAAATAAACAAAAACCTGACGTTAAAGGCAGTGGGTAAAGCCATTAAGCCAAGTAAGGCGGAAATTGAAGCGAACCCGCGTTCACGTAGCTCAGTGTTAAGGGTAGCTCAGAGGTTGTAATGAAAGCTAAAGCGACACATCGCCAACCCAATTTATTTATCGAGATTTTTAAAGGCCTAGGAGCTAATAAGCTGACCTTGGCCTTGTTGGTTGTGATCCTCGCATCAAGCTTGAGTGTGGTTCAGGTGACGCATTTAGCGCGTCAGCAGCTGATAACACAAGACAAATTATTGCAAGAACGCGATGAGCTCGATTTAGAGTGGCGTTACTTGCTCGTAGAAGAAGAGTTTTATTCGCAGCATGCGCGCATTGAAGAAGTAGCAACCATGCAATTAGAAATGAAACGGCCAACCAGCCAAGACGAACAGGTGGTAATACTGCGATGAGAAGCAGAGGGAAAAAGCCAACTAATACCTTAATCACATGGCGCTTTTTGCTTGTGTGCTCTGTGGTGTTTTTAGTCTTTATGACGCTGGTTGCGCGTGCCGCTTTTTTACAAGTGATTGAACCGGACAAAGCCCGTTCAGAAAGTGATAAACGTACTGTACGAGTTGAAAAACAACATGTGCAGCGTGGCATGATCTTCGATCGCAATGGCAAAGAATTGGCAGTGAGTGTGCCTGTAGTGAGTGTGTATGCTGATCCTAAAGCGCTACATAAATCACTGATCAGTAAAGTTCTTCGTCAAGCTCGCAAAAACGGCGAAGACCAACAAGCACTTGCAGAAAACACAGTTGAATTAGATAAACGTATTGCTGCTTATTACAGCAATGATATTCGTTGGCGTGAGCTTGCTGATGTATTACGTATTGAACCTAGTAAAATTAACTCTCGCCTACGTGATAACCCAAAACGTCGTTTTGTGTATCTAAAACGTCAGGTTACCCCTGCCGTTGCTAACTATATTGGTGACCTTCGTTTACCAGGTATTCATTTGCTGGATGAGTCAAAACGTTATTACCCAGCTGGTGAAGTGACAGCTCATGTTATTGGTTTCACCAACATTGATGGTCATGGTATCGAAGGGATTGAAAAGCTGTATGAAAAATCGTTAACCGGTGTTGAAGGGCAACGTACTATTCGTAAAGATGCGCAAGGCCGTGAAGTCGAAGTGCTCGATGAACGTGAGCGTGTAGAACCAGAGAACATTCATTTAAGCATCGACCAGCGTATTCAAGCAATTGCCTACAAAGCGGTAAAATCAGCAGTTTTATCGTACAAAGCGACCTCTGGCTCGGCTATGGTTGTAGATGTTAAAACCGGCGAAGTGTTAGCCATGGTGAACAGCCCGTCGTTTAACCCAAATAACTTATCAGATGCAGCTCCACATAAGCGTCGCAACCGTGCAATTACCGATTTGTTTGAGCCTGGCTCAACTGTTAAGCCGCTAGCCATTTTAGCTGGTTTAGACTACGGCACAATTCAACCGGATTCAATCGTTGATACTTCTCCTGGCTGGATGCGCGTTGGCGGAAGCCTAGTACAAGATACCCGTAATCACGGCAAGATGACGTTAAGAGAAATCTTAAAGTATTCAAGTAATATGGGTGTAACAAAGGTGAGTCAAGAACTACCAAAAGACTACTTTGTTAGCCTGTATGAAAAAGTCGGATTTGGCAGCGACAGTGGCACGGGCATGGTTGGTGAAAGCAGTGGTTTATTTTATCCAAATCGCCGCTGGTCAGATCATGAAATTGCCGCATTATCATTTGGCTATAACCTCGCTGTAAGCACCGCACAAATGGCGCGCTTTTATGCGATGTTAGGTTCAGGTGGCGTGATGCGTCCGCTTACGGTACTTAAACAAGAGTCAATTCCTGAAGGTGAGCGAGTTTTTCAGCAAAAAGACGTTGAAGCTGTTGTTCACATGATGGAAAGCGTGTTTGAGAAAGGCGGTACCGCACAAAAGGTTCATGTTGATGGCTATCGCGCAGCAGCAAAAACAGGTACTTCTAAAAAAGCCGCGGTAGGTGGTTACGGTGACGAGTACGTCGGCTATATTGCTGGCCTTGCACCAGCGAGTAACCCACGTTTAGCGGTAGTAGTAATGATTAACGAACCGGGTGGAGATGTTTATTACGGCGGTGCGACGGCAGGTCCTGCATTTGCAGAGATTGTCTCCAATGCCTTAAGAATTCTCAACGTTGCACCGGACAAAGATGCGGTTGCGTACGTAGAAGGCAAAGATAACGATGCGTGATTTAAAACCGATTCTTAATCGTATTGATGTTGAGGCCAATAGTTTAGTGGTCAATCAACTACGTCTTGATAGCCGAGATGTAAAAGCTGGCGATGTGTTTGTTGCCATAAAAGGCCATCAACTTGATGGCGGACAGTTTATTGAAAAAGCTATTGAAAATGGTGCGGTGGCAGTCATTGCCGACCGTTTATGTGAGTTCGAAAGTGATTTTGAACCACTTTATTTAGTAACCGATTTAGCGAAAAAGCTGCCTGCACTTGCAGCTACTTTTTACCAACAGCCATCAAAGCAGCTGGATTTAGTGGGTGTGACAGGCACCAATGGTAAATCAACTACCACAGCAATGATCGCACACTTAGCGCAGCACTGTCATAAACGTGCAGCTGTGATTGGTACGCTTGGTTATGGGCATCCAGATAACTTGACTGAGCTGGCAAATACCACACCATCGAGCGTTGATTTACAACGTATTTTATCTGAACTTGTTGCAGAGCAGAATGATGTTGTGGCTATGGAAGTCTCATCTCATGGCTTAGTTCAGCAACGTGTTGAACAGTGTAAATTTAAAGCTGCAGTGTTTACTAATCTTTCACGCGATCACTTAGATTATCATGGCACGATGGATGCCTATGGTGATGCGAAGTTGATGTTAATGCGTGACCATATGCCTGAGCTTGTAGTGCTTAATCAAGACGATGCGCAAGTTGAAGCATGGTTAGATAAATACGACTTTAATAACCTGATTTGTTATGGACATAAAAATTTACCACCTGAAAACGCACGTTTTGTTTATTTCAGCGATGTAACTTATGATAACGCCGGTATTTCAGCGAAGTTTGATACCAGTTGGGGACAAGCTGAAGTTAACAGTACGCTATTTGGTGAATTTAACCTTTATAACTTAGCCGCTGCAATGGCCACTTTATTAGGTATGGGTTACCCGCTTAATTTACTTGTTGAAGGGTGTAAAACATTACAGCCTGTAGCAGGGCGTATGCAGGCATTTAGTGCGCCAGGTCAACCGACTTGTATTGTTGACTATGCCCACACTCCTGATGCATTAGCACTGGCATTACAAGCATTGCAAAAACATGTTCCAGGTGGCGTGAGCTGTGTGTTTGGCTGTGGTGGCGACCGAGATAAAGGCAAGCGCCCGATGATGGCAAAAGCTGCTGAAGGTAATGCAGACCGTATTATTATCACCAGTGATAACCCGAGAAGTGAAGACCCAGACGCTATTATCGCAGATGTGGTTGCAGGGCTTGAACAGCCTGAACGAGCACATTGTGAAGCAGACCGCGCACAAGCTATTAGCTATGCCATCGCACAAGCGGGGGCTGATGATGTCATTCTTATTGCAGGTAAAGGCCACGAAGACTATCAAATTATTGGCGACCAACGAATCGACTTCTGCGATCGTCAATATGTACAACAACAATTAAAAGAAAAATCGCAAGGGGCGCAGTTATGATCCCTATGGATTTTGATTGGCTAGCAAATGTTCTAGCAACCGATTACCAAGGTGGTAATCAAACGGTAAAAAATATTAACACTGACACCCGTACGTTGTGCGACGGTGAAGTGTTTTTAGCGCTACAAGGGCCTAACTTTGACGGTCATAAATTTGTTGCGCAAGCAAAAGAAAAAGGGGCGATAGCTGCCATTGTAGCGCGTCCTGTTAATGTCGATATTGTGCAGTTTGTGGTCAGTGACACACGTATTGCGCTTGGCCAAATCGGCGCCGCTGTGATGGCACAGGTCGCACCAAAAACAATTGCTATCACAGGTAGCGTTGGTAAAACGACCGTTAAAGAAATGTGTGCGGCGATTTTATCTGGTCACGGCGAAGTACTGGCAACAAAAGGTAACTTTAATAATGACATTGGTGTACCGCTGACATTATTACGCCTTGAACCACAGCACCAATATGCGGTGATTGAGTTAGGTGCAAACCACATTGGTGAAATAGCTTACACCGTTGCAATGACAAAACCTGATGTTGCTGTGGTATGTAATGTTGCGGCTTCTCACTTAGAAGGCTTTGGCTCATTACAAGGTGTTGCAACGGCAAAAGGCGAAATCTATGACGGCTTAAAGCCTAATGGGGTGGCTATCGTCAATTGCGACAGCGACTTTGCCGATTTTTGGCTTGATAAATTAACTGAACGCAATGTAAAACGCTTTTCTACTAGCCAACAATTAGATTATTGGGCGGAAGATGTGGTGCTTGATGAACAAGCGCGCGCTTCTTTCATGCTTTGTAATAAAGATAAAAAAGTACCTGTTACGCTCGCATTACCGGGCAAACATAATATTGCTAATGCGTTAATTGCAACTGCCTTAACCACTGAGTTGGGTGTAAGCCTTGAAAGCGTTGCATCAGCGCTGGCGACCATGGGCGAAGTTAAAGGCCGCGTTAACGTCCTTAAAGTATCAGATACCTTGACGGTGATTGATGATACCTATAATGCGAATGTGCAATCGGTTAAAGCAGCAATTGATTTATTAAGTGATATGCCGGGTCGTCGTATTTTTGCGTTAGGTGATATGGGAGAGCTTGGCGAAGAAGCGCGCTTTTATCATCAACAAGTCGGTGAGTATGCACAGCAAAAAGGCATTGATGAGCTTTATAGCTTAGGCGTATTAAGCAAATCAGCCAGTGATGTATTTGAAAAGCCAAACCGCCACTTCTCAAGTCGTGAACAATTATTACAACAATTACAAAGTGTGCTTGCCCAATCGATGCAAAAAACCACGGTTGTTGTCAAAGGTTCGCGCAGTTCTCGTATGGAGCTAGTGGTCGAAGATTTAGTAAATAGCCAGCAAGATGGCAACAATGGAGTATCGTCATGTTAGTTTGGCTGGCAGAGTATTTAACACAGTATTACAGTGGCTTTAATGTTTTTTCTTACCTTACGCTGCGCGCGATTTTAGGTATTTTAACAGCACTGCTTATCTCACTTTATTTTGGTCCTAAGCTAATTCGTGCATTACAAAAAATGCAGATTGGTCAGGTGGTTCGTCACGATGGCCCAGAGTCTCACCTATCTAAAAAAGGCACCCCAACTATGGGCGGCATTTTGATTTTAGCGGCGATTTTTACTAGCACTTTACTGTGGGCAGACCTTTCAAATAAATATGTTTGGGCAACCTTATTTGTAGTGGGCTCGTTAGGTGTGGTTGGCTTTATTGATGACTACCGTAAAGTGATCCGCAAAGACCCTAAAGGCTTAATTGCGAAGTGGAAATACTTTTGGCAATCAGTGATTGCGTTAGTGGTTGCCAGTGCGCTTTATTTTACCTCGCAGCAAGGCAGCGAAACCTCATTAGTTGTGCCGTTTTTCAAAGACGTGTTACCACAACTTGGCTTGTTTTATATCGTGATGACTTACTTTGTAATTGTAGGTACGTCGAACGCGGTAAACCTGACAGATGGCCTTGATGGTTTAGCGATTGTGCCAACCATTTTAGTAGCGGCAGCACTTGCCATTATTGCTTACTTAACTGGTAACGTTAATTTCTCAAGCTACCTACATATTCCGCATTTACCGCTCGCCAGTGAGCTTGTGGTTGTGTGTACTGCGATTGTCGGGGCTGGACTTGGTTTCTTATGGTTTAACACCTACCCAGCACAGGTATTTATGGGTGATGTAGGCTCATTAGCACTGGGTGGTGCTTTGGGTATTATTGCGGTGCTGGTTCGCCAAGAACTGGTACTTATCATCATGGGTGGTGTGTTTGTAATGGAAGCATTATCGGTGATTTTACAAGTAGGTTCATACAAATTACGTGGTCAACGTATTTTTAGAATGGCGCCTATTCACCACCATTATGAATTAAAGGGTTGGCCTGAGCCGCGCGTTATTGTGCGCTTTTGGATTATTTCAATCGTGCTAGTACTTGCTGGCCTTGCGACATTAAAGATCAGGTAAATGACAGTAATTAACGAGATTAAAAACAAACAAATTTCAGTGCTCGGACTCGGTGTAACCGGTCTGGGCATTGTGCGTTTTTTATTGTCTCAGAATATTAAGCCAATTGTTGTTGATAGCCGCACAGCGCCGCCGGGTGCTGATTGGCTAAATGAGCATGCCAGTGAGTTAACGACTCACTTTGGTGACTTAGAACAGGCAGACTTAGCCAGCAATGACATTATTATCATCAGCCCAGGTTTAAGCCTCGCTACACCCGCTGTAGCAAAGGCAATTGATGCTGGTGTTGAAGTGATTGGTGATGTTGAGCTTTTTGCTAGATTGACGGATAAGCCGATTGTCGCGGTGACTGGCTCAAATGGTAAGTCGACAGTGGTTACATTGGCGTTTGAAGTGCTTAAAGCGGCTGGTTATAAAGTAGGCCTTGGTGGCAACATTGGTACTGCGGTGCTTGATTTACTCTCGCAAGACTACGATGTGTATGTACTTGAGCTGTCGAGTTTTCAACTTGATACCACGCACAGCTTAAAAGCAAAAAGTGCCTGTGTCTTGAATGTGAGTGAAGATCACCTTGATCGTTACCCAAGCTACCAAGCATACATTGACTCTAAGCAAAGTATTTATAACGGCTCTGAACTTGCGGTAGTCAATGCCATTGATGTGGCAACGCACACTGCAAAGCAACCTCAAGTGAGCTTTGCACTTGCCAATGCAGATTTTGCCTTGGTTGAACATCACGGTGAGCAATACTTTGCAGCACACGGTAAACCTGTGTTGCCTGCAAGCTGTTTGCAAGTTGTTGGCTCGCACAACCAACAAAATGCGCTCGCGGTGATGGCGTTATTGAGCCCGTTTAGCATCTCTACAGCGCATTATCAGCAAGCGTTTAGTGCATTTACTGGACTTGCCCATCGTTGCCAGTTTGTCGCCGAAATTAATGAAGTGAAATACTTTAACGATTCAAAGGCGACCAATGTTGGTGCGACTATCGCTGCGATTGAAAGCTTAGCTGATCAAGCAAAGCAACTAGTTGTGATTGCCGGTGGTGATGCAAAAGGGGCAGATTTAGATGCCTTGAAGCCTTATTTAAATGACAAAGTGAAAGCGCTTATTTGTTTTGGTAAGGATGCTAAAGCACTTGTGGCATTAACCGAAAAAGGCCACCTAACCACCAACATGCATGAAGCTGTGCAGTTAGCTAAACAGCTAAGCAGCAGCGGCGATATCGTTTTATTAGCACCTGCTTGTGCCAGCATCGATATGTATAACAACTATATGCAACGTGGCGATGATTTTGCACAGTGCGTATTGGCGGAGGCAGTATGATCGCATTTGCTGACATCCGTGAAGCATTAACACCAAAGCAATCGCCACAACTTTATGATGTGCCGTTGCTGTATTGCATGTTTATGTTGATAGGTGTTGGTTTTGTGATGGTAACCAGTGCGTCAATGCCAACTGCCGAGCGAATTTTTGATAATCCGTACCACATTATTATTCGTCATAGCATGTTTTTAATCATGGGCTTTTTCTTGTTTTGGATTGCCACTAATGTGCCTATGGATTGGTGGAAACGCAGTAACGCTTATTTATTATTACTGGGTTTAGGTTTACTCGTTTTGGTGCTGATTGTTGGCCGTGAAGTGAATGGCGCAAAACGTTGGATACCAATCGGCCCAGTTGGTTTTCAGGTAGCCGAGGCTGCGAAGTTGTATTTCTTTAGTTACATTGCCGGTTACTTAGTGCGTAAACGTGAAGAAGTGCAAGAGAACTTAAAAGGTTTCTTTAAGCCATTAGCTGTGTTTGGTGTGTATGCGTTTTTGATTTTAATGCAACCAGACTTAGGCACCGTGGTGGTGTTGTTTGTGACTACTGTAGGTTTACTGTTTTTAGCCGGCGCTAAGTTATGGCAGTTTTTTGGTCTTATCTTAACGGGTATAGCAGCCGTTGTGGTTTTGATTATTGCTGAACCATACCGTATGGCTCGTGTTACAGGCTTTTTAGAGCCATGGGAAGATCCATTCGGTAAAGGTTATCAGTTAGTACAATCGCTAATGGCATACAGCCAAGGTGGCTGGTTTGGTCAAGGCTTAGGTAATAGCGTACAAAAACTGCAATATCTACCAGAAGCACATAATGACTTTATCTTTGCTGTGATTGGTGAAGAGCTCGGCTTTTTTGGCGTAGTGAGTATCTTGATGGTACTCGGTGTGTTTGTATTCAGAGCCTTGTTGATTGGTCAAAAAGCGCTTAAATGTGGCAAAGAGTACGAAGGCTATTTTGCCTTTGCTATTGGTATCTGGTTTGCGTTTCAAACCATGGTAAATATTGGCGCAAGTGCAGGTATTTTACCAACAAAAGGCTTAACGCTACCGTTTATTTCGTACGGTGGTTCAAGCTTATTAATTATGACCATAGCAACAGGTGTACTTTTGCGAATAGATTTTGAGACAAAAATGGCGACTAAGCAGGCTACCTCTCGTGGAGGTAAGCGATGAGTAAAAAATTACTGGTAGTTGCAGGTGGTACCGGTGGCCATATTTTCCCAGGTATTGCTGTTGCTGACTTTTTAAAGCAACAAGGCTGGCAAGTTAGCTGGATTGGTACGCCTGATAGAATGGAAGCCACTGTGGTTCCTAAACACAACATTGAGATTGATTTTATCAATGTGAAAGGTGTGCGTGGTAATGGAATTAAACGCTTGATTAAAGCGCCATTTATGGTGATGAATGCGATTTTTCAAGCACGTAAAATTTTAAAAGCACAAAAGCCTGATGTTGTTCTTGCTATGGGTGGCTATGTGACCGGACCTACGGGGATTGCAGCAAAGAGCTTAGGTATTCCTTTGGTTATTCATGAGCAAAATGCGGTTGCAGGTATGAGTAACCGCTGGTTAGCAAAGTTTGCCAATAAAGTGTTAGCCGCTTTTCCATCGGCTTTTGCAAAAGAACAATGTGAAGTGGTGGGTAATCCGGTCAGAGCCAGTGTTGCAAATGTCACCGCCAAGCAAACAACGACACCGATCAATGTGCTTGTGGTGGGTGGTTCACTTGGTGCGCAGGTACTTAATGAGACTTTACCTGCTGTATTCAGTGAACTTTCAGCGCTAACAACGCTTAATATATGGCACCAAACAGGTAAAAATAATGAACCGAATGTGACTGCGAGCTATCAACAGTTAGGATTAGCTGAAAATAGCAAAGTTGCTGAATTCATTGATGATATGGATAGTGCATATCAATGGGCCGATTTGGTAATTTGCCGCGCTGGTGCGTTAACGGTCAGTGAGATTGCCGCAGCGGGTCGAATGGCATTATTTGTGCCTTTCCCACATGCTGTCGACGACCATCAAACTGCCAATGCAAAATATTTAGTGACAGAACATGCCGCGCTGATTATGCAGCAAAGCGAGTTCAACAAAACTGCGGTCGTTGAGTTATTAACACCGTACGTAAACGCACCAGAAAAAATTTCAACAATGGCAAGTAAAGCAAAACAACTTGCTATTTTAGATGCCACAGCCAATGTAGCAAAACGCTGTGAGCAACTAGCAGATAGAAGAGATTAGTAGTGAAAGAAAGCACGATGAAAGAAAACAACACTCGTCCTGCGATGCGTCGTATCGACACCATCCATTTTGTTGGGATTGGTGGTGCAGGCATGGGTGGAATTGCCGAAGTACTTGCTTTTGAAGGCTACCGCATCACAGGCTCAGATATTGCGCACAGTGCAATGACTGAGCGCTTAATTCAAGTGGGTGCAGAAGTATTTATTGGTCATGATGAAAACAATGTAAAAGATGCCAGCGTTGTGGTGGTATCAAGTGCTATAAATGAGCAAAACCCTGAGATTAAAGCGGCTAAAGCGGCGCGTATTCCTATTGTTCGCCGTGCTGAGATGCTGGCTGAACTAATGCGTTTTCGCCACGGAATTGCGGTAGCAGGCACTCATGGTAAAACCACAACCACGAGTTTAATCGCGAGCATTTATGCGCAAGCTGGCCTTGATCCAACATTTATTATTGGTGGCCTGTTAAATAGTGCAGGAAGTAATGCCAAGGTTGGTAAAAGTGACTTTTTAATTGCAGAAGCTGATGAGAGTGATGCGTCATTCTTACATTTACAGCCTATGGTATCGGTGATCACGAATATCGAAGAAGATCACATGGATACGTACGGCGGTAGCTTAGAAAAAATGAAAGACACCTATGTTGATTTCATTCATAACTTACCGTTTTATGGTTTAGCAGTGGTGTGTATTGATTCTGAGGTTGCGGCAGAGCTGATCCCGCGCTTTGGACGTCCTGTTATTACCTATGGTGAATCGGCCGAAGCTGATTACCGTATGCTTGATTTTAGCCAAACAGCGAATACCTGCTCATTTAGTGTAGTGAATAAGCAAGGTGAAAGCTTAGCTGTCACGCTTAATATGCCGGGCAAACACAACGCGCTTAACGCGACAGCGGCGATTGCAGTGGCTAAAGATCAAAACATTGCGAACCATGCAATTTTAGAGGCACTTGCAAAGTTTGAAGGTGTAGGCCGCCGCTTCCAACATTATGGTACGTTTGAAAATGAGCGCGGCAATGTGATGTTAGTTGATGACTATGGCCATCATCCATCTGAAGTTGCAGCGACAATTGCTGCGGTTCGTGAGGGTTGGCCAGATAAACGTTTAGTGATGGTTTACCAGCCGCACCGTTATAGTCGTACTCGCGACTTGTACGAAGATTTTGTCAAAGTACTTGCTGATGTTGATCAGCTATTACTCCTTGATGTGTACTCAGCGGGCGAAGAGCCAATTGTGGGTGCTGATAGTAAGAGTTTATGTCGTAGTTTACGCCAGCGTGGCAAAGAGCCACTGCATGTTGCTAGTAGCTCTGAGCTTGCCGGTGTCCTTGCTGATATTATGCAAGATAATGATTTAGTTTTAACACAAGGCGCTGGTAACATAGGCCAGTTAGTGAAAAAGTTAGCAGCAACCAACTTGTCTATTGAACAACTAAAGCAGGTAAATGTATGAGCCAGTTAAGCGACAAATTTGGCAAAGTAGCGGTACTTTTTGGTGGCACATCTGCCGAACGAGAAGTTTCTCTTAAATCTGGCCAAGCCGTATTGAACGCTTTGCAAAGTGTTGGCGTTGACGCCATTGCTTTTGATCCAAAAGATCAGCCGTTATGGCAATTAAAAGAATTAAACATTGAACGTGTATTCATTGCCCTTCATGGTCGTGGTGGTGAAGATGGCACCATTCAAGGTGCGCTTGAATTTATGGGTATTCCTTATACCGGTAGTGATGTACTTGGCTCTGCACTTGCGATGGACAAAGTGCGTTGTAAACACTTGTTCAAAGCGATGGGCTTAAGCACCTCGCCTTATACCGTTGTTGATAGCCGTTATGAATTTGATAGCCAAGCGATTATTAATGAATTTGGCAAAGTGATGGTCAAACCGTCACATGAAGGTTCAAGCATTGGTATGGCAGAAGCAAGTAGCGCAGAGCAACTCGATGCTGCATTAAATGCTGCATTTAAGTTTGATAGCCAAGTGCTTGTAGAGCAGTGGATCACTGGCCGTGAATTTACTGTTGCGGTACTTGGACAAGATGTTCAGCCAGTGATTGAAATGACGACGCCGAATGGTTTTTATGACTATCAAGCTAAGTACCAATCAAATACAACTCAGTACCATTGCCCAGCAGATTTATCTGCGCAAGAAACTGAATTGTTGCAAGATATGGCATTAAAAGCGTTTGATTTAGTCGGTGCAAGTGGTTGGGGCCGTGTTGATGCAATGCGTGATCAGCAAGGAAACTTTTACTTATTAGAAGTAAATACGGTACCAGGCATGACAGAAAAGTCTTTAGTACCAATGGCGGCAAAAGCAAATGGTGCAAGCTTTGAGCAATTAGTTGTTCGCATTTTGGAGCAAACACTTTAATATGCATCCTTTTTTAGAAAAAGCGCAACAATTAAAACAACAGCTAAATTGGTCGTTGATTTTTGGTGTGAGCTTTTTTCTAGTGGTGATTTTTGCATTAGTGAAAATCACCACGGGCGTCTCTGATTGGTTGGTCGAAAATAAAGACGCACAAATAAAGCATTTATCAGTACTTGGTCAGCCCCAATATACTGATGAAAAAGCAATTATTGGTGCAATAAAAAAAGCCGACTTATCGAGTTTTTTTGAATTAGACGTAAAACATGTGCAACGCTTAGTGCAAAGCTTACCTTGGGTGGCAACAGCCTCGGTCAGAAAACAATGGCCAGATACCTTACAGGTCTATGTTGTTGAACACCAAGCTGTAGCGCACTGGAACAGTGATTTACTGCTAAACCAAGCAGGCGAAGTGTTTCAGGCCAGTAGTGAAAAATTACCTACTACTTTGCCGCAGCTTTACGGCCCTGAAGGCAGTGAAATCGAAGCGTGGACTGCATTTCGTCAATTTCAAGAAATGCTTAAAGTGAATAATTTAGAGCTGACAAGTTTAGCGCTATCAGAGCGTTTTTCGTGGCAGTTATGGCTTGATAACGGCATTCGCCTGAACTTAGGCCGCAAAGAAAAAGCAAAGCGTGTACAACGTTTTATTGACGTGTATCCGCGCATGGAACAACGTGCAGATGCACAAATCGATGTTGTTGATTTACGGTATGATACCGGTCTTGCGGTGAGCTGGAAGCCAGTGCAAGAAGAACAATTAGAAAATAAGAGTAAGGCATGACCAAGTCAGCAGAAAGAAACCTAGTGATTGGATTAGACGTTGGCACATCGAAAGTTGTGGCCACCGTTGGTGAAATCACCGCAGATAACAAACTAAGCATTGTGGGTGTTGGCAGCCAAGTATCGCATGGTATGGATAAAGGCGGCGTTAACGACCTTAACCTTGTTTCTGAATCGATTCGTCGCGCAATAGACGAAGCAGAGTTGATGGCTGATTGCCGTATCAGCTCTGTTTATTTAGGTATTTCTGGAAAACACATCCAGTGCCAAAACGAAAGCGGTGTCGTTGCGATTAACAACACTGAAGTAACTGATGAAGATATCGAAAATGTGATTCACATTGCTCGCTCTGTGCCAATTTCAGCAGAGCGCAAAATGCTGCATGCACTGCCACAAGAGTACAGCATTGATATGCAAGAGGGGATTAAAAACCCACTTGGAATGAGCGGTGTTCGTATGGAAGCTCGCGCGCACATCATTACTTGCTCAAATGATATGGCAAAGAATATCGAAAAGTGCGTTGAGCGTTGTGGTCTCGAAGTCGATCAGTTGATCTTTACAGCACTGGCATCATGTTATTCAGTACTTACAGATGATGAAAAAGAACTGGGTGTGGCTGTGTTAGATATTGGTGGCGGCACTATGGATATCACCATTTATATTAATGGTGCGCTTCGTCACTCAGCCGTTATTCCGGTAGCTGGTAACCAAGTGACTGGTGATATTGCAAAAATATTTAGAACACCTATATCACATGCTGAGTCACTCAAAGTACAATATGCGTGTGCTAGTAGCCAAATGGCAAGCAACGAAGACACGATTGAAGTGCCGAGTGTGGGTGGTCGTCCTGCGCGCATTATGTCGCGTCATACCTTATCTGAGGTTGTGGAGCCACGTTTTAGAGAATTATTCGAGTTGGCGATGGAAGAAATACGCCGCTCAGGTTTTGAAGACCAAATTGCTGCAGGTCTCGTCATTACTGGCGGAACAGCAAAAATGACGGGTGCAATGGAAGTGGCAGAAGACATTTTCCAAATGCCGGTCAGAATTGGCAAACCAATCGGGATTGTTGGTTTGACAGATTATGTAGATGATCCTTCGTACGCGACCGCGGTTGGTTTGTTACAATACGGCCGTACAATGCAATCGATGAATGCACAAAAGTCGAAAGCGGAAGGTGATAATAATTGGTGGAACCGTATTACTAAATGGTTCCAAGGTGAGTTTTAAGACTCAAGTCGGAGAGTAAACATGTTTGATATGATGGAACAGCACAGCGAAGAAGCTGTCATTAAAGTAATTGGCGTGGGCGGTGGCGGCGGTAACGCTGTTGAGCACATGGTAAAACAACAAATTGAAGGCGTACGTTTCATTGCCGCGAATACAGATGCACAAGCATTACGTAATTCGTCGGCTGATGTAACAGTACAGCTAGGTACACAAATCACCTCTGGTCTAGGTGCGGGTGCAAACCCTGAAGTGGGTCGTAACTCTGCTGAAGAAGACGCTGATACTATCCGTGCCAGCCTTGAAGGCGCTGACATGGTGTTCATCGCTGCAGGTATGGGCGGTGGTACGGGTACCGGTGCTGCACCAGTGGTTGCTAAAATTGCTAAAGAGTTAGGTATTCTAACGGTTGCTGTAGTAACACGCCCATTTGACTTCGAAGGTAAAAAGCGCGCTGCAGCTGCTGAACAAGGCATTAATGAATTGTCAGAAACTGTAGACTCACTTATTACAATTCCGAACAATAAATTGCTTAAAGTTTTAGGCAAAGGGACTACACTATTAGATGCCTTCGCAAAAGCGAATGACGTGTTATTTGGTGCGGTACAAGGTATTGCAGAGCTAATTACACGTTCTGGTCTAATCAACGTGGATTTCGCAGACGTACGTACAGTAATGTCAGCGATGGGCACTGCGATGATGGGAACAGCATCAGCGTCTGGTCCAGACCGCGCGCAAGAAGCAGCTGAAGCGGCTATTTCAAGCCCATTACTTGAAGATGTTGATTTAACAGGTGCTAAAGGTATCCTAGTTAATATCACCGCAGGTATGGATATTGCGATTGAAGAATTTGAAATTGTTGGTAACCACGTTAAAGCACTTGCGTCAGAAAACGCAACAGTGGTTGTAGGTGCGGTAATTGACCCTGAAATGAGCGACGAGTTACGTGTAACGGTTGTTGCAACAGGTTTAGGCGGCGATCGTCGTCCACAGTTTGGTATTGTTGATAATGGCTTTAAGAAAGCATCAGGTTCTGATGTACACAGCTCAATGAACCAAACGACTAGCAGCATGTATGTACCAAGCTTTGCAAGTCAAGGCAGCAGCGATGACGTAAGCATGTCATCTGCGTCTGAAAAGCAAGAGTCAGTACAACAAAGTACAGCGAGCAGCTCAGTATCTAGCAGCACTGAGAGCAGCAAAAAGTCTGATAAATCAGAGGGTGGCGATTACTTCGACATTCCTGCTTTCCTAAGAAAGCAAGCTGACTAAGACAGTTTTTGTTGGTAATTTTGTTCGATAAATAAACAAATTGGCAGCTGGATGTATTTATGATACAATTCGCCGTCTAACTGTAACTATAAGTGAGCGAACCTATGATTAAACAGCGTACGATTGCAGAAGTAGTCAAAGCCATAGGAATTGGACTTCATAAAGGTGAGAAGGTCACTATTACTCTCCGACCTGCGAGCGCAAATACTGGGATAGTATTTCGTCGCGTAGACCTTGATCCGGTTGTTGATTTTGAAACAACACCAGAAGCCGTTGGTGATACGCAACTGTGTACCTGTTTAACAAACAAAGATGGCGTTCGTTTATCAACGACTGAGCACCTTATTGCGGCGGTAGCGGCAATGGGTATTGATAATCTAATTGTTGAATTAGATAGCTCAGAAGTACCAATCATGGATGGTAGTGCATTACCATTCATCTATTTGTTACAAAAAGGCGGCATTAAAGAAGTAAATGCAGCTAAACGCTTTATTCGTATTAAAGAAAAAGTACGTATTGAAGAAGGCGATAAATGGGCTGAGATCGAACCATACGATGGTTTCCACATCGATTTTGAAATTGCGTTTGATCACCCAGCAATCAATGAAAGCCGCCAACGTATCGGTTTAGATATCACGGCACAAAGCTTCACTGAAGAAATCAGCCGCGCACGTACTTTCGGCTTTATGAAAGATATCGAGTATATGCACGCTAACAACCTAGCATTAGGTGGTAGCATGGATAACGCAGTTGTATTGGATGAGTTTAAAGTACTGAATCCAAACGGCTTACGTTATAGCGATGAGTTTGTTAAACACAAGATCTTAGACTGTGTGGGCGATATGTTTATGACTGGCCACAACATTCTAGGTAAAATCACGGCTTATAAATCAGGCCATGATTTAAACAATAAACTACTTCGTAAAATTATGGCGACTGAGTCAGCATGGGAATGGGCAACTTTCGATACCCCAGTGACTATGCCAGCACCAGGCTTAGAAGTAGCGGCAGCTTAATCGCAAGCATATTACAGTTACAAAAAATGACGCTTTAAGCGTCATTTTTTTGCCAAACTATTATCAAGAATTATAAGCCTAGAATAGCTTCAAGCTCGACCAACTGATTGATTTGATATGTAGGTTTAATATTCTCTGGTAGCTCAACTTCCGGGTGTTGTAACCAACACGTGTCGATACCCACATTGTGACCACCTAAAATATCACTGGCAGCGGTATCACCCACCATTAAAATCTGCTCTTTTGGCGGATTGCCCATTAATTGGAATGTGTGCTGAAAAATCTCTGGGGCAGGCTTTGCTTTACCGACTAACTCTGAAATAACAAGCCAATCGAACATATCCTGTAAACCGGTGTGCTCTAAGCGCTTTTGTTGTAACTTAGCAAACCCATTGGTAATAATGCCTAGCTTGGCGTGTGGCTTCAATTTTGTGAGTAATTCAACTGCACCAGGCAGTGGCACACAAATAGAGGCCATAGCGTCTAAAAAGCCATCGTTAAGTGCTTTTGCTGGTACATCGAGTTTATTTGCCCACTCGGTAAAGCGAGTTATCTGTAGTTCACTGGCAGTAATTTCGTGCTTTTGATATGCAACCCACAGCGGCTTATTAGTTGCTTGGTAATGATGATAATCTGACTCAGTAAATTCGACGCCGTAATGTGCAAACATCACTTTTAAACCTTCAAATGCATTAAAGCTAAAAAGCGTTTCATCTGCATCGAATAATACGTGGCTATACTTCATGGTTATCCTAATTACTGATTGAATAGGGTTGGGTGTAAAAATGGCGCCATGGCCAGTGTCAGCGCTTGTACATAAGTGCTTTCACGCGTAGCAAGGTGATTGGTCAATAAGCCAATAGCACCACCTTGTTGTTTGATATTAACAGTATTGAATGCCTCATCCATGACATCACCCAACTCTTTACCTGCCAGCAATGCATCGTAAAAAGGTTGCGGTAATGGCAGGTTGCTACTGCGACCAACGCTAAATTGTTGCTTGTTTGCAATCACCACAAAGGCAAAGGTTGCTGCGCCATAACTAAATTGTTCTGCGCCACCTTCCATTGCTGCATAAAAGTCGGCGTCAAAGTGATCTTGGCAATACTTAACACGATTTTCAGCACCGATGCGGGTTTCATCTTCACCTAGCGGTTGATCAGGCACGCCAGATGGCGCATGTTCACCTTTGCATTCTATCGTATGGTTTGGGAAATAAAGACTAAAGACATGTTTAGCCGCGTTAATTTTAACGGGGTTCTTTGAACCAACAATAACACGTAATGTTTCTTTCAAGCCGACGACTCCATTGTTTTACCAGAGTCAGCAGTGTACCCGAGTGAGTTAAATCGGCAAGTCAACCGGGGCTAAATTTTCAAGAGCGCGTTTTTTCAAAATAATATCTTTGATCAACGGGGTTAGCACAAGCTCCATTGCTAAGCCCATTTTGCCTCCAGGCACCACAAGCGTATTGATACGAGACATAAAGCTGCCTTCAATCATGCTTAAATAGTACGGAAAATCGACGTCATCTATGCCACGAAAGCGAATAACAACAAAGCTTTCGTCTAGCGATGGAATGTCTTTTGCGCTGAATGGGTTTGAGGTATCAACGGTAGGCACTCGCTGGAAGTTGATATGAGTACGTGAAAACTGAGGAGTAATATGATTTATGTAGTCGTCCATCGAACGTACAATAGAGCCCATTACCGCCTCACGAGAGTGGCCTCGTTCCGAGGTATCGCGAATGAGCTTTTGGATCCACTCAAGGTTGATAATAGGCACCATGCCAATCAATAAATCGACATGCTTTGCAACATCATGATTCTCATCGACAGCACCACCATGAAGACCTTCATAGAACAAGATATCTGTATTTGATTCTAAATCTTGCCAAGGTGTAAAGGTTCCCGGTAATTGGTTATAAGGAACTGCTTCGTCGAAAGTATGTAAGTAGCGTCTGATTTTACCTTGCCCGGTTTCACCATATTGGTAAAAAAGCTCCTCAAGAGCGCCAAAATCGTTAGCTTCTCGGCCAAAGTAGCTAATATGCTTGCCTTCTTGTTGTGCTTCACGGACCTTTTTATCCATTTCTGGACGTGTATAACGATGAAAGCTATCGCCTTCGATGAAGGCTGCATCAATGCTTAAGCTTCTAAATATGTGCTTAATTGCATTGGTGGTTGTGGTAGTCCCCGCCCCAGATGAACCGGTAATAGCGATGATAGGGTGTTTAGCTGACATAATTATTCTCGTTATTGTTGATACCTATCGGCTTAAATAGTTAACCATTGTTGTGCTTAATGGTCAGTACCTTAACGCGTTTGGTATTATCGTGCATAAAATCAATCAGTAGAAACTGATAAAAAACGAACACGTCCTAGTTATAAAGGTCGAGCATGGTAAGGTCAAGTGACTGGCGGATTAATTAACGCTATCATGGGCTGATAAAAATTAAAACGAGAGAACAACATGAAATTGATTTCGTCTTTACTTTTCGTCGCAGCAGGGACATTTTTTACCAGTCACGCACATGCAGCGATGCCTAAAAGCGAAATATTACTTGCCGACTTAGACACTCCATATGGTATGCAGGTGTCGCGAGTAACCGATGATAAAACGTATAATAATCAACCGTTTTTAGTTGATGCTGGGCTTTACTACACCCATGAGGTTGTTGGAGAAAATGGCCAGTCACAAACCGATATTGCGTTTTATGACTTCGCATCTAAGAGCAGCGTGAATATCACCAACACGCCCGTCAGTGAATACTCGCCAACGCTTATACCAAATCAGCAAGCCTTGTCTGCAATCGTGGTCGAAGCAGATGGCAAGCAAAAGTTATGGCAGTATCCATTAGCAGAAGAGCCAGCTGCGAGCCGAATTTTTGAATGGATTGAGCCGGTTGGCTACCATGCTTGGGGCGCTGATGAAGATCTCATCATGTTTATCTTAGGTGAGCCGCATACATTGCAATACACTCGTGTTGCAGCTGCTAAACCGCGTATTATTGCTGGGGATATTGGCCGTACTTTAATTTTTGATAAGCACACAAACAGTTATTTATTTAGTTATAACAAAGATAACCAACACTGGGTTGCGCGCTTTATGCCGCAAACAGAGGACGTTAGTGATTTATTTAGATTACCTGAGTCGGTGCAAGACTTTGCTTTAATTGATAAAGATACTGTGGCCTATGCGGTTAATAACCGAGTTCATAAGCGCAGTTTGTCAGAGCCAGAAGTGGTGTCACAGTGGCTTGATTTGAGACGCTTTTGTGATGGTTCAATTTCACGGTTAAATTACAAACAGAGCAAACTGGCATTTGTATGTAATAAATAAATGAGTAACGATTTCAGCCTGATTACTGTACTGTGGTTAAACTATCCATGCTATTTGTAAGGAACGCCTTTGTCTTTTTCTGCCGAACAACTGAGTGTACAGCTGGTAAAAGCGGGCTGCCGCAGTACCTTTAAGATTAAGAATATTAACGAATTTATGCCAGCTAGCTCAAAAGAAGCATTTTATGTTCATGAGCAAAGTGGCCAAGCAAAAATTGTTATTAGACCTATATTTGAAGTATTCAGTGCTGATTTCGAGTCAATTGAGGGCATTACGCGTATCAAAGACTACTTTCACAGTAGTGAAATGACCCGTTTTCCAACTCGCATTTATAAAAGTGCACAGCCCATTCATTATGGTATCGCATTTAAAGTCATGTCATCTGACGCTGCTGAACAATTTATATCTAAATTAACCGCTATTTTAGCGCAATAAAAAAGGGCCACATTGTGGCCCTTTTCGTATTTGCTTAAATTAGCGTTTAAGGAAGCTATTTACCGAGTTTAATTCACGATTTTTCAGAGCAATACAATCATTGATGCTTTCTTCAAGCTTACTAAGAGAGCGTGCATAACCAGGTACTTCAGTGATTTTATCGTTGAAGAAGGTTTTGGTTTTCTCTAAGCTTTTCGCATCACAGCTTGCCGTCGTGAAGAACGGTAAGTTTGGTACAAAGAACGGCGGTAAGTTCTTAGTGATCGCATCGTAATTGTTATAAATCCACTCAATAAACAGTGCTTCACGCTCTTTACCATAGCCTAAACCACCTAATAACGTACGCATATCAGAGGCTGTTACGTTATCTGTTAAGCTGTATTCTAGAACCGCATTTTGTAGCTCAGGTTTACCAAAGTAACCCATCGCTGCCAGCATCTTAGTACGAACTTGTGGATCTTTGGTCGTTTTAAAGGTTTGCTTGTACTTTTCAAGTAACTTCGCATCGCCATGGTAAGCCGCAAGGTTTAAATATGTTGAGGCTAAATATGGGTCAACATTTTCAGGGTTGTTTAAGTACAGTGCCGCTTGTGCTTTTGCTGTATCAATGACTTTTTGGTCATGGCCATCGAAGCCTAAACGAGCAATGACTTGCGCACGTAATTGCGATACCGCCGCGTCTTCACCTGCTTTTGCTGTTAAACCATATTGCTTAGCGGCAGGAGCAATGCTGTTACGGATAAACTTAGGCCATAAATCACGGTTGCTGTCGTCTTCGAATACACGTTTTTGAGAAGCTAGGTAACCTAATGCTGTGTTTGCTACTAATGGGTGAGCATCACTCACAAAGGCTTCTAAAGTTTGCATTAAGTGAGCCGCAGAGATAACACCCGCGTCAAGTAATGAATCAACCGCAGAAAGTAGCGCTAAGCGCTCACGCACCGTTAGCTTATCTGCTGCATTCTCTAATAGAGCATTGAACTGTGCATCATCTAATACCCAGCGGTAATAACCCATGGCACCTTGATCTGGGTAAATCCACTCAGGTTCAAAGTCGAGAGTCAATTGCTGTGTTTCTTTGTTCAGCAGAACACTTGCGGTTTTAACTTTGTCGCCCGCACCATACTTAATTGCAACCGGAACATTCCACAGTTGTGCAGGTGCATCAACGCCAGCATTTACAAAGCGGCTTTGACTGATATTAATTTTCTTACCATCTTGCGTTACTTTGATAAGTGGGAAAGATGATTGTTCGATAAATGATTTAAGAACACTTGCTACATCTTTATTAGACGCTTCGCCTAGTGCTTGCCATAGATCAGCGGCTTCTGCATTTTTATACGAGAATTTCTTCAAGTAAGCACGAATACCTTGCTGGAATGCCTCTTCGCCAATCCAGTTTTCAACCATAGATAAAACCGCACTCCCTTTACTGTAGGCAAGGCCAAGGCCGTCCATGATGTCAGCTTCAGTTTTGATTGGTTTACGAATAGGTTTAGTACTTAAACGCGCATCCAGTGCCATTACATGGTTTTGTGGTAAGTCTAAGTGCGACTCAAACTCTGGGTTGATTTGTGCAGTGATTTTCGCTGCCATCCAGCTTGCGAATGCTTCGTTTAACCATAAGTCATTCCACCATTTCATGGTCACTAGGTTACCGTACCATTGGTGAGCTAATTCATGGGCAATGATTGATACATTTCGCTCTTTTTTGCTGCGCGTTGCTGTTGCTAGGTCTACCAATAAAATGTCTTCACGGTAAGTCACTAAGCCTGCATTTTCCATCGCGCCAAATGGGAACTCTGGTACAGCAACTGAATCTAGTTTTTTGTACACGTAAGGAATGCCAAAATAATCTTCAAGTGCTTTTAACACTCGTGGCATATTTTCTTTTGCGTAGTCAGCAAGATGGATTTTGCCTTGTGGAGTCAGAACGCGGCCAGGAATTGGCATACCTTTAATTTCAAGCTCTTCAAACGGGCCTACAGCCATGGCGACTAAGTAAGAAGGAATAGGAGGCGTTTTGTCAAAAAAGTGCGTTGTCATATCGCCATCAACTTTGGTTTTTAAAACCGGTGTATTGGCATACACTTTTTGTGATGTTGGCGCTGTAATAGTTAGCTGAAATGGAATTTTATAACTAGGCTCGTCAAAAACCGGGAATGCACGACGCGCATCGCTCATTTCAAATTGGGTGAAAAGATAAGGCGTACCTTGATCTAAAGTTTTATATAAACCAACACTTTGACGGTTATAAGGGGCTGTAAAATCAACTTTTAAAGTGTATTTGCCTGGCTGAATTTTTTCTTCACAAGCGAATTTAACTTTGCCTGTTTTTAGCATTTCAGCACTTAGGTCACAGTTTTCTGCACCTAAAATTTTCGCCATGCTAACCGCATAATCAATACCGTTTAATTCGATATAATTCGTTGCTTTTAGAACCTCTAAAGCAATTTCGGTATGACCAGAAAAATTGTCTTTGGCAGGATCAAGCGTAAGTTCTACTTGTTGTGAGCTAGGCTTGGCAAGCTTTTCGATAACATATTCATTGGCATGGGCAGAGCTAACAGCAAGTGCAACACTTACCGTTAATAGGCTTTTTAAGAACATAAGTATCCCTGATTTTTTGTTGTTAGAAAGGCACCTGCTAAGAGGGGCGAATCACCATGCTATCAGGTTTTAATTTGAACAGTAATAAATAGTTAGTAACAAAGTTTGTCAGTTAATTATGGCGGTCGATGAAACGTTGCCAATGCAGGTGTGGGTTTATTTGTCGGACGTTTTGTAGCACGGCATTTAATAGTGCCAAATCAGTAAAGCGTTGTTCGTTGAAATCTTTAAAACCAAGCAAGTAGTTAAAGGCGTCTTTGCTATTTGCTTGCAGTGCATGAATACGCACTTGTTGTTCGAAGTTGAGTCGTAAGCTACTAATTGCGGTTTTCATACCTTGTTGATCGACATTAGGAATAGCGCATTTTTGTAAGTAACCAGCACGTTCACCTTCACCCGAAAACCAAATGCGTACTTTTTCGCTATAGCGACCTGATTTTGCAGGTAAATCAAACATCAGTCGTTGTTGATTTTGATCTGTTAAAAAGTCTAAGTATTGATCAAGTCCAGCATCGAGTAATGCATTATGGATTGGCACATAGCGGGGTTTTATCTTGCCATGCGTATGAAAATCAAAGCAGCGAATACCGTCAAGGGTGACGATGTTATCTAGGGTTAAGTGGCCAATTTCATCGCTATAGGCACCAGTATAATAAGCAAATAAAGGCAACCAAAAGTGCCAATGCTTAGCTTGCTCACGTGCTAAACGCTGATCACCATAGAGGTAACCATTATACAGGGTATGTAATTCCATGGCCGAAAAGGGCCTACGACCAAGATGGGACTTCAACCTAATACCTTGATAATAAAGATGTGTCGAAGAGTATAACTGATATACCCAAACCACCTCAAGATGCGAGTTTCAGTTGGAATTAAAAGCGATTTAGGCAAGGCATTGATTGCAAGTAATAGTGGTTCTATTGTTAAAATCAATATAAGTATCAAGTTTCCAGCTTAACGACACTGCCATAAAAACGGCAGTGTCGTTGTCAGCCTAAGGATTGCTATTAATCGCAAAGTGCTTTAGCTAGACCAACCGGTTCGATTTCAACGCAAACTTGATCATCGTTCCAGTTTAAACCTACAAGTGCATCATCTTCGTTTAGGTCTTCAACCCATTCATCAAGGAACTCGTCTAGGCCTATTTCAACGGGCGTGTAGTCTTGCCACTCGTCTTTACATTGTGCTTTTGCAGCGTCTTCAGTGCCCCATAGTAATAGCACATCAGTGTCGCTAAATTGGTTTGATTCACAGACAACAAAACCACCATCTTCGGCACCGAGTGCCCACATAGATTCGTTCAAACGAACTTTTTCTACAAAGCTAACTAATTCTGATTCAATTTCGATATCGCTCATTTGCGTAACCCTTATCTTTATTTTCGTGGATCTGTTTGTTGTACCGCCGCTTTATCGGCGAATTTATGATAAAAATCAACTAAGTTATTTAGTTGGCTAAAATCAGTTAATTCGCGGAAGCGGATCCAATCTAGCAAGCAGTATAAACTGATGTTGAGGTATTCACAGCTTTTAAATACTGGCTCCGATAAATGACTATTTAAATAGGCTAATGTTTCAGCAATTCGTTCATTCTGTAAATTAAAAAACAGTTTGTCGGTGTTGGTATCAAACCCCGAGCGCTGACAAAGTAGAATTTCTACTAATGAATCATTACACGCATTGATAATGGTTAAATAGTTCTCTTGCTGCCAGCTAAGTAATGGTTGGTCTGCTTGTTCAAGCAAATAGCGAATAATTGAGTTGGAATCACACAAGGTAAAATCATGGTCGATTAATACAGGAATTTTTCTGGCAGGGTTGTGGGCTATCATGGTTTGTCTGTCTTGCTCAGAGAAAATATCCAAATTAATAAAATCAATAGGTAGGTTATTCAGTGCCGCCCAAATCCGAATACGGCGCACAAAAGGTGAAGTAGTAGAGCCTAGTAATTGCATGATGGTATCCTTTGCAAAAAAAAGCCGCTGTTAAGCGGCTTTTTGAATTCAATTGTGAAATTAATCAGTACGGCTTGTTACTTCAAGAAGATGATAACCAAACTGAGTTTGTACTGGGCCTTGTACTTGGTTAATTGGCGCAGAGAAAACGACTTTGTCGAACTCTGGAACCATCATGCCAGGGCCAAACTCACCTAATGCACCACCATCTTGACCTGATGGGCAATTAGAATGAGCACGAGCAAGCTCTGCAAAGTCAGCTCCTTGCTCAATTTGCTGTTTTAAATCCAAACAGTGAGCTTCACTGTCTACGAGAATGTGTCTTGCACTGGCTACTGCCATAACATCTCCCTAATGTGTGTTTTAGTATTAAATTACTAGTCTAGTTCAATATTTACCGAACGAAAAATTAAATTTATTTTGCAGTCAGCTCAGCTTCAATTGCATCGCGTAATTTTTGCGATTCTGGCTTAGTTTTACTGTTGAAGCGTTGTACTGTCTTACGGTCAGCAGACACTAAGTATTTGTAAAAGTTCCAGTTAGGTGAACTGGTTACTTCGTTTAAGTGCTTAAATATTGGGTTCACATCACTACCACGAACGGCGCTGGTGGCAAACATATCAAAGGTTACACCATAATTGATGAAGCATACTTTAGCAGTGTCTTTTTCATCGTCTTCTTCTTGAAAAAAATCATCTGAAGGAAACCCTAGTACTACTAAACCACGGTCTTTGTATTCTTTATGAAGGGCTTCTAAGCCTTCAAATTGCGGTGTAAAACCACAGTTACTGGCGGTATTAACAATTAAAAGCGGCTTATCTTTAAATTCACATAAGTTGATTGACTCTTTCGAGCGTAATTTTCTCATTGTGACATTGGTGAAATCATCGCATTGACTGCTTGCTTTAGCTGCCGGTGTCGCTTCTGTGGTTTGTGCTGCAAGGTTTGTTGTTAGTAGGCCTGCTGCAAGTAACAAAGCATATTTATACATAGTTATTTCCCGCTAGTTATTTGTGATGAATATACGCTAATATGCAGCAAAGTGATCATTTAATTTCAGCTATTTATGACGATTCGCAAAGCAACTCAAAACGATTTAACTGACATAGTCGCTATTTATAACGAGACTATCCCTGGGCGTATGGTAACCGCAGATACCGAAGAGGTGTCGGTTGCAGATAGGCAAGCGTGGTTTGATAGCCATACACAGAAAAGACCTATCTTTGTTTTTGAGCAACAAGGTAAAGTGCTTGCTTGGCTGAGTTATAAGTCGTTTTATGGTCGTCCTGCTTACGATGGTACCGTTGAAATAAGCATTTACATCACTCAACAGGCTCAAGGACAAGGGCTTGGTAAACAATTGCTTACATTTTCAGAGCAGCATGCAAAAACACTTGATATCAAGGTGTTATTAGCTTTTATTTTCAGCCATAACCTACCGAGCATAAAACTGTTTAATCGCTTTGATTACAAGGTCTGGGGAGAGCTTCCGGATATTGCGATTATGGATGATAAAGCTTATAGCCTCACTATTTTAGGCAAGCGATTAGACCGTTAATACGTTAAAAAACTAATAAAAAATGCGGTACAAATTGTGACCCACTGTGATTTTAGACTACGCTAAAATAGGTATTTATTATTAAGCGGGTCTAGTCAACGGTGCGAAGAATATTAATTGTTGATAGCAATAGTGTGTTAGCCATGCGGGTCAAGGTGCTGCTGGAGCTGATTGGCTGCAGAGTAGAGCTATTACATTTTGCGATGGTTGATGATGCTGTTTTAGAGCAAGACTTTGATCTTGTTGCAGCTTCTCATGGTGTGCCAACCAGTATTATTAAAAAGCTTATGGAGGTATTTTCTCAAGAGCATTTCTTGCTTTTGGCTCCTAAAGCACAACGAAGCGATTTACTTGAGCATTTTAGTGAAGTAAATCGCCTGTTACCTAATGCTGTGGTCATTTACCCTTTCTTTGCTAATAAAGAAATTAGCTCTTTATTGGAAGGGGTGCTTGAGCTCGACAGCGATAATATTCTTCAACTTCCTACCGTGTTACTCGTTGATCATTGTGCTGAACGTTTGGCGCAAATAGCCCTGAATCTCAAAGGTGCACATATTAAAACCCTCACGGCTGATAGTACGGCGTCAGCATTGGATGTTATCAAAGAGCAAAATATTGATTTACTGATAAGCGATTTTACTTTTGAAGACGGTACTGGACTTGCGCTTTTCAACAAGCTCAAAACACGCCAGCCGAATAGTCGCTGTTTACTTTATACTTCTAAGCCTGATCAAGTCTCCATGGTGGCCGCTATTCGCCAAGGGGTGGAAGATGTGCTCATCAAACCGGTTGATGATAATAGCTTACTACAATCAGTGCATAAACTGTGGCAGACAGAGCTCTTAAGACGCCATAACAGTGAATTAGTGGAGCGTTTACAAAATACCGTTGATGCACTCATTGAAAAAGACAGCTTACTGCGGGTTATCTTTAAACATACCCCAGATGCCATTATTTTATTTGAACGCTGTGGCAAGGTAATTGAAACGAACGATGCCTGTGAACAGCTGTTTGAAAAACCGCTCAAAGAGTTTGAAAACTGCTCGGTCTATGAGTTCTTTGATGTGGCATCAACTGAGCGAATCAAAGATAAAATCGCAACCTTAAGTAAAAATCGTCAATTTAGTTGTGATTTACGACTACTTAAGAAAAATGGCACAGAGGTACCTCTTGTTGGATCGTTTAATGAAATCGATCATCATGGCGAAATAGCGTTAGCGGTTATCTTTAAAAATGTGACTCATTTAAAAGAGAAAGAAGACTTGCTGCTTGAAGCAAAAGACATGCTTGAAGAAGAAGTAAAAGCCCGTACTGCCCAGTTAGAGCACGCTAAAAATGTTGCAGAAGCTGCAAATCACAGTAAATCTGAGTTTTTAGCAAACATGTCTCACGAACTTAGAACCCCTATGCATTCTATCTTAAGTTTTGCTCGCTTTGGGCTTGAGAAGGTTGCCAATGACGATTTAAGTAAAGATAAGTTAAATAAATACTTATCTAGAATTGAGCAAAGTGGTGAGCGCTTATTGTCGCTGCTAAATAACTTGCTTGATTTATCAAAGCTCGATGTCGGGAAATTCCCATTCAATCCACACAAACATAATTTAAGCAATATTATAAAAACCAGTATTGATGATGTGTCGGGCACAGCGCTTGAGCGAAATATTGCGATTCGGCCAATAGGCTTTGAGCAAGGCATTGTGCTTGAGTGTGACGAAGAGCAAATAAACCAAATCATGCGCAACTTACTCGGAAATGCACTGAAATTTAGTGAGCCGAATAGCGAGATTGATATTAGTTTAGCGGTGCATGAGGAGATGGCCGAAATCGCTGTTATTGACCGCGGAATAGGGATCCCTGAACAAGAACTTGAAAAGATTTTTGCTAAGTTTGAGCAAAGTAGTAAAACCAACAGTGGTGCGGGAGGCACCGGGCTTGGTCTGGCGATTTGTCGTGAATTCGTGTCCTTGCATCAAGGCACCATTATGGCAAGCAACAATGAATACGGGGGCGCCACTATTTTGGTTCGACTGCCCCTAGAAATAGACTTGCCACAACACTTGGCAAATGAACAACAGTCTATATCGATAAATTGATAAAACGGAAGAAGCAATCATGGCCTTGAAGCGTATTTTAGCGGTTGATGATGAACCATTTAATCTAGAAATTATTGAAGAGATCTTAGAAGATCTGGATTTTGAGCTGAAAATGGTTAATAGCGGCCCAGAATGTTTAGAAGTCGTTGAAGAGTTTGATCCTCAGGTGATTTTACTCGATGTGAGCATGCCACAAATGAGTGGTTATGATGTATGCCGTAAACTCAAAGAAAATCCAATCACACAAAAAATTATAGTGATGTTTGTCTCAGCGAGGGGCACGGTTGAAGAGCGTATGGAAGGCTACTCTGTCGGTGCAGAAGACTACATTGTTAAGCCATTTAGCCATGAAGAACTGAGACTGAAATTACAACATTTGAATCAAGTACTCATTGAAAAAGAGTCGTTAGAGCAACAGGTTGAAGATGCGACTTCAACGGCGTTTAACGCCATGGCAAACAGCAGTGAAATGGGGCAAATCGTTAATTACATCGAACATATTGGTTCGATTGACAATGAGCAAGATCTCGGTAAAGCCTTTTTAAACTGTTTAGGTGCGTTTGATTTACAAAGTAACGTGGAATTTAGGCTAGATGGTGAAGTGTTACATTTCTCTGTGTCGGGAGTGTGTTCACCCATAGTGATCGAGCTGTTTGAAATGCTCAAAAGTAAAGGACGTTTGCACGAGTTCTCAAATCGGATTTTAGTAAACTATGAAATGATTAGTTTGCTTATCTTAAACATGCCGGGACAAGACCCCGATAAGCATGGCCGAATTCGAGACCATATTTGCTTTTTAGTCAGTGTTACAGAGCAGCAGCTTAAAGCGATTCTCACTAAAAAAGAGCTTCTTCAGCAGCAACAACAATTGAATGATGCCGTCGGTAAGGTACATAGTAAATTTACTGGTTTAATTGAGCTTTTAAATGAAAACCGTATCAATAACGAAGCAATTTTTAAGCAGCTTCAAGAAGACTTAGAAAGGCGCATACCGACCATGGGCTTAGATGAAGACCAAGAGGTGTTTATCTATCAAAAGGTCGATGAAACCATTCAAAACTCGGTAGCTCGAGAAGAGTCTGTAAAAGGGGTTAAAACGGCCTTCAAAGAAATTGAAAATGACCTATCGCAATTATTAAAGCAATAGGTACATCGCTTTGATTATGCATTAAGCATCTCTGGGGAGGCCTTTTTCAACAATACGAATTAAGCGCGCAGTTTTACGAAGCTTTAACTGGCGCTTATTTTTTTGTTGATCAAGTGCCCACTCAATATGCTCAGCAACCAAAGCGCTAGCGGTTGTTAATCTTTGCTGTAAAGCATCGATTATCTGCTCATTGTAATCAGCGTTACCTAATCCGACAGCGAGGTTCCTTAACCAACGCTCATGGCCGATGCGGCGAATAGGGCTGCCTTCGGTATTTTTAAGAAAGGTTGCTTCATCCCATGCAAATAAAGCCAGTAAGTCTTGATCTTTAAGCTGTGTTCTTGGGTGAAAGTCAGCTTCATCGGTGATCTGACCATAGCGATTCCATGGACACACTAACTGACAATCATCACAGCCATAAACACGATTGCCTAGCAGCGGACGATATTCTTCTGGGATCGCGCCTTGTAACTCAATCGTTAGGTAAGAAATACACTTACGGGCATCAACGACATAAGGTTCGACAATTGCACCGGTTGGGCACAGCGTCATACAGGCAACACATTTACCGCAACCTTCAAAACTATTTTCTTCATCAATAGGCAGCGGTATATCAACAAATAACTCACCTAAGAAAAACCAAGAGCCCGCTTCTTTATTGATTAATAAACTATGTTTTCCACGCCAACCTAAGCCTGCCTTTTCGGCTAGTTGTCTTTCAAGCACAGGGGCTGAGTCAACAAAAGGACGAAAACCGAGTTGGCCGATATGCTGTTCTATTTGTTGGCCTAATTTTTTCAAACGGTTGCGAATTAACTTGTGATAATCACGACCTAATGCATAGCGACTGATATACGCTTTGTCGGTTTGTTTAAGGTTTTTAGCAAAACTTGCATCAGGCGGTAGGTAATTCATTTTTACTGAGATGACTCGCTGCGTACCAGGTACCAACTCAGCGGGGCGCGCTCGCTTCATACCATGGGCTACCATGTATTCCATCTCACCGTGATAGCCTAAATCTAACCAGCGTTGTAGCTGCGCTTCGTGCTTCGTTAGGTCAATATCAGTGATCCCGACTTCTGCAAAGCCAAGGTCTTTACCCCATTGCTTTATTTGCAGCGCGAGTTGTTCATAATCAATAGCGGGTGTTGTCACGGTCAATAAAAAAGTAGCCAAGAAGCGGCTACTTTAACATAGTTTGAGGTAGGCCCTGAACAATATTCACTTATTGTAGGGTAATTCCTTCGTCAGTAATAACAGCGATTAGTAAGCCATACTCGACGTTGTTTTCAGAAAAAGCACGCGATAATCCACCTCTAGTGTTTTGCTTCATAGTGTTGTTGCTGATTAAATCATCAAGGCTCTGGCTAATAGCATCTGTATTCTGGCTTTGCAGAATAATGCCGCATAGTTGATTTGAGCACTGCATATCATAAACAGTAATGTCTGCGTGTTCTTCTTGGTATTTCACTGTTTCATCGTAAACTAGTTCTCTAATTTGCGCTTTGTTGGTATCAGTTAAGCCATTCGCTAACTCAGACACATAATCTTGAATTTGTGTAAATCCCATTTCGTTTAATGGCTGTGTATTAAACACTTTTTGACCGTTTTCTTTGTCTGTTACGAGTTCATCAAATGAGCTTATTGAATCTTTAGAGACGTTTGTGTTGGCAAATGTACTGCTATAACTTGGAGAATCAGTCTCTTGTGATGATTGCGGGTTTATTTTTGTTTGAAGCGCTGATGACTCAATAGTAAGGGGGGCGGTTTCTTCAGCTGTTTCTACAGCCATAACATTGTGTGTACTGTTACTCTCAAGCAAGTTAACGACTTTATAAGTAATAAAAAGCGTGCATAGCGTGAGTACTGCAAAGAAAACATTTTTCATTTAAATTCCCTTTAGATGTTTTCTTATACAGTAATGTAACTAAATGAATTAAGTCAACTTTTACACAAAGCGTTTTAATTGCTCTTGGGTTTGTTGGCTCAGTTTGTGTGATTGTTGGCAATCAGCGAGTGATTCATCAATTTGCTGTTTAGCTTGCTCGCCCAAAGCCACAATTTGCTCTACCGTTTGATGAGTGTGGGTTTGGGTTTGCTCTAGTAAATGCACCGCGCTGACAATCTGCTGCAGCTGTTGTTGGTTTTGCTCAAATTCGCCAAGCATATTGCTAAAGCCTGTTGAGGTATTGCTAATTGCTGTTTCAGCCTCACTCGAGTGGCTAATTAGTTGCTCAGATTCTTTATTGGTTTCGCTAACGAGGGTGTTCATTTGATTAATAAAATCGCTGATCTGGCGAGTTGCATCGTTTACTTTAACTGAGAGCGATCTGACTTCATCGGCAACCACAGCAAAACCTCGGCCAGCTTCACCGGCACGTGCCGCCTCAATTGCAGCATTGAGGGCAAGTAAATTGGTTTGATCCGAAAATTCTTCGACCATTTTCAAAATAGCGCGAATGTTCTCGCTGTTTTCTTTCAGACCAGACACAGTTGCTGAGAAGTTACCCAAAATTTGGCTTATCATCGCGACCTTTTTAACCAGTGCTGATAACTCAGTAGCTGAGTGCTGCACAAAGCTCAAGTGTTCATTATTTACTTGATGTACGCTGTCTGTGTTCGCTGAGATATTCTCTAGGCTTGAAGTAATTTGATTACTTGAATCGGTAATGGTTTGACTGAATTTTATTTGCTGGTGGCTCATCTGTGCGGTTTGCTGCATAGAATGGGTCATCTTTAAGCTACTATCAGCACTGGCTTGTGCACTTTGATACGTGGTGGCTAATAGTTTTGCTAGGTGAACGGTAAAGGTATTGTACTGCTCACTTAAATCACGAAATTCATCGTAGGTAAAATGCGGAAGCTTGGCAGATAAATCGGCATCATGGCGATTGATTTGCTCAAGTGTGTCGCGCATTGCTTGCACTGGGCGCACAATCAAAAAGCGCATGTAGAAAACAGTAAAAATAAAGCTGGCGACGATAACAAAGGTCATTAACCAAAATAGTCCCATACCAGCTTGTTGCTCTGACAGGCTGCTATAAAGCCAGATCAAAGTAATGGCTTGAAACGCAAACACAAAACCTAAATTACCGACAATCTTACGTGTAAGAGTGTAAAAGAATGTTTGTTCGATAAAATTATAAATGCGCATATAGCTACTCATTAAGGTGTTGTGTTGATTCATTTTGGCGTATTTTTTTATTATTCAATTTCACATAATTCAACAGTATAGCTTAGTTTTGTTGAGTTACAGTGACTGCAGTGTCATTTGTGTATGACACGGAAAATTAGTAAAAATACCATCTACGCCATACTCTAGCATTAATTCGATATCTTCCACTTTATCGACCGTGTAAGCATAAACTTGAAGGCCGCGTTGTTTTGCATCAGCAACAAACTCATGGTTTATAAAGTTTTTATCTACATGAATGCTGTAGGCATGCAGTTTTTGCGCAAACTCGCTGTAATTAATTGGAATAGAAGCGGTGAGTGCGCCAATCTTTACCCAAGGCAGTTTTTGCTTGAGCCACATTAGTTGGTGATGATCGAATGAAGAGACTAACAGGTTATCTCTAGATATCTTTCCTGCACTGACATTTGACTCAATAAGCTCAACAAATTTATCTAGCGAAAAAGTATGTTTAAGTTCTAAATTGAGCAGTGTTTTATCATCAACCCAATCGATTGCCTGCTGTAAAGTCGGTACGACTTCGCCATTGCCTGCATCGTATTGCTGAATTTTTTCTTTTGAGCAGGCGTTTACCTTGCCGCGCCCTGAGGTTGTACGATCAAGCCAGGTGTCATGAATAATCATGTAATCATCAAGACAGCTTTGCACATCAATTTCGATACCATCTACTGCCAAATCAACAGCGGCGATAATGGCGCTCTTGGTATTTTCTGGATAGGTACCACTGGCACCTCTGTGAGCGAATACTTTCATCATTGCTTATACCTACGAGTCACTGACCATGTTTCATAAAAAGCGGCACTAATTACTAACGCGCCACCAATAAGAGTGCTAATTGAAGGTTGCTCATGCAAAATTAAAAAAGCGAAAAACGTACCGTATAAAGGCTGCAAACACGATATCAAACCAGCGGTTGAGGCTGATAAGTTTTTTAGGCTTGCTGCAAACAGTGAATGCGGTGCTGCTGTAAAAATAACCCCTACGGTAATTAATAGCAGCCAATTTATTGTATCAACTTGTAATGGCGGTACTTCGACAAAGGCGCACAGCATAATGCAGGCGATCCAGGTTTGATAAAGCATGGTTTGTGGGCCGCCATACTGGCTAAAGTAACGCTTGTGAACGATATTTCGAAAAGCAAAAAAGAACGCTGACAAAATACCAATAGCAATACCGAGTGTGACATCATTACCTAAGCTGGCATCTGGAATGAGTAAGTAAATCCCTAGCATTACCACCAAGGCGCTAAAAATATCTTTAAGCTGTGGTTTACTGCCATGAAAAAAAGGTTCTAAAAACACCGTGATAACAGGGTAAGTAAAAAAGGCAATCATACCGACTGCAATACCTGCCAATTGCATACCTGCGAAGTAGGTAAGCCAATGTATTCCAACAATGACACCAAGTAACAAGGCGATGAGATAATCACGACGTGAGTGAAGCTTAATCGCTTTCTTTTGGATTGTGAGTAACAGCAGTAGTGCACAGCCCGCAATGGCTGTTCGGTAAACGGTAATATCTAATGCACTTAGGCTGACTAGCTTGGCAAATAATGCAGTGCCCCCAAATAGGAGTACTGCAATGTGTAAGTACAAAAGGCTCTGTTTGTGCGCCTGCATTACAAACCTTGTTATTGTTGTTATTAACTCTCTTTGTAACGGTAATCCTTTACTTTGTAAACTCCCCAAATAGGCTAATCCATTCGTTTAGTTCCAATATTTCCACCCATGTAAGTAATAGTGCAGCACATTTGGCTCATCAAGCGTCGATACTTTTTCGTTGTTAGCGCTAATGTCTGGCGTGAAAATAAACAGTTGTGCGTCATTTTCAGGGCGATAATAGCGGGTGTTAACAGGCAATAACTGGTGGTTGCTACAGATCAAGTTGCAAGCCATAACAAAGCCCCACTCACCGAAAGAGGGCACATTCAAATGATAAGGCAAAGTATGAGCAAAGCCTGCTGCACTGAGCGTGTTGTTGATAGACCAAAATGCCTGTTTTGCAAAAAATGGGCTGGTGGCTTGTGTGACCACAATTCCGTTATTTGGCAGTCGTGTTTTTACTAGTTGATAAAACTGCTGACTGTAAAGCCGTGCAAGATTGATTGCTTTTGGATCGGGTAAATCAATAAAAATAATATCGAACAGTTGTTCGCTTTGCTCAACAAACACATAGGCATCTTGATGAATAATTGTCACTTTAGGATCACTCAGTGAGTGCTTGTTAAGTGTTGTGAGGTTGTGATTAGTTTGCGCAAGCCTAGCGACAGCAGGGTCTAAATCAACCAGGGTAATAGACTCTAATTGCGGGTATTTCAAAAGCTCTCTGGCTGCTAAGCCATCGCCACCACCTAAAATTAGAATTCGTTTTGCATTGCCATGGCGCACCATGGCTGGGTGAATAAGCGCTTCGTGATAGCGATATTCATCAATCGATGAAAACTGTAAGCCACCGTTTAAATAAAGGCGAATATCATCTTTATGACGAGTGAGTACGATTTGCTGATAGGGGGTTTGCTCTGAATGTACAACACGATCATCGTAAATTTGGCTTTGCCAAAGATACGTGAGCTGTTTACTAGCAAATAAGCAAAGCACCAATATTAAGCTAACTAAAACAAGTGTGAGCCTCAGTACTTTTCGACGGTTTGGGCTGATATGGTCGATAAAGTACCAAAGCAATAGCAGCGCAATACTTAGATTCATTAAGCCAAAGCTTAGGGCCGTTTTAAAAACCCCAAGCCAAGGTAAAAATAGAAAAGGAAACAGTAAAGTCGCGAGCAGGGCACCAAAGTAGTCAATAGATAACACATTGGCGAGGTTTGCTTTTAGCGCATAATGTTTTTCCATTAGGCGACTTAACAGCGGAATTTCTAAGCCAATCAAAATCCCTATTAGCGTGGTGAGTAAAATACTAATTGCTTGTAGTGGTAAGCCATAGGCATACGAGAAGTACAACAAGGGCACGCTCAAACCACCAAGTAGTGCAAGCGCTAACTCAAAACCTATAAAATAAGCTAGCAGTGGTTTATCGGGCACAAAACGCGAAAAATAAGAGCCTATGCCCATTGCCGCCATATAGACGCCAATCGTCAGAGAAAATTGGGTGATGCTATCACCCAAAAAGTAGGCACCCGTTGTTGCGATCAGCAGCTCATAGATAATAGAGCAAAGGCCAGCGACAAAAATACTAAACAGTAAAATGTGGCTTTCGCGAATTGATTTACTTACCACCCGGGCCGCCTCGTGAACGAAAACCAGCACTACCAATACTTTGCTCTCGAAGCTGTTTATCTACATAGATATTACTGTGTCCATAGGCGTAAATTTGCCAGTCAGCTTCATCATCATCTTTGCCATAGGCGAACAGAGATACAAGTAGCACAGGCACAAAAAACAGCAGGGCTATAGGCCAAACAGGAAATGTTGTTTCCATCGCTTGCTTTGCCTGTAAGCCTTTTTTGGTGATAGGTTGAAAAGAAATATCTGATTTATTTTTACCTTCCTCTAAGCGATTCAAAATCACAAAAAGGCATAAGCCAGCAATAATGCCTGACATCCACATTAGCGGAATAAGTATTTTACTATTCCCTTTGATTGGGATAATTCGAAACGTATAACTAAAATGTTCGGCACGCTTATTTGGGCCAAACGTACTACTAACGTAGGCGCTATATTGCCCCTTCTTGGGGAAGTGGACATCGTGATAAGTATAATCACGGTATTCAGTCCATTTTCCTTCTGAATCGCGTCCGGTTTCAGCCCATAGCTCATCTGCGTAACTAAATAAATAGTTGCCATCAGGGTCAAATACTTCAAGGTCAATGGCTTTCCACGAATTTAAAGGCAGTCTGCCTTTAATTTCTAAGCGCATCATCTGGCCATCTTCTGGCACATTAAATAGGTAGGCTTTATCTTGTCCGTCGTAGTCTTTAAAGTTGCCATATTGGCCACTGATAAGTGGCGCTTGTAGATCTGCACGTATTATTATGCAAGCCAAAAACGAGATGGCAGCAATAATAAAAAGCTTATAGATGTTCATCCATTACTCCATATATAAGCTTAAATAGCGATAGTGATGATAACAGCAACACAAATGGCAATGCTGCTTTCGATAACCGCAACAGCGGTGTTTTTATCGTGCATTGCTTGGTCGAGAGAAATTTTACTAAAAATAATTTTATCAACGAGGTAACGCACAATTGGTAAAATTAAAAAGCCAAATAATGCGTCAATAAAGAATAAGCTTAAGCTTTGTTGCCAACTATGAAAGCCACCAATAAGCGCATGACATAAGATAATAGCTAATGCCAACATGGTGCCTGAAAAGCTAAGTGCAACGGCTTTATTGCCTTTTTCTAGCTGCTCGTGAAGGTTGAATGCAGTAAGGTGATCATAGCCTTTGGCAAAAATGATAAGCATCAGTTGCCCTAAAAAGTAGAACACAATGGCTGATAACCAGGTGCCTTCGCCGGTTAATGCGCCACCAATGATAAGTGCTGCTGCCATATAGTTAGCTGCTTGTACTAAGCCAACGGCCTCGTTTTGTTGGTTAATTAATTGCTCTTGGTTGCAGAACAAGCGCAGCAGTAATTTGTCATTTAAAATACGTGAGCAGGTCAGTAGTACCATACCTAACACGCTGTACAGTGAAACATTCATCAAGTCGCTAACAAGCCCTTTACTAGGCCCAGCTAAAACAAAGCCGTAAATAATGGTGATAGCTCCTAAATAACCGCCTATCGATAAACCTAAAGCACTGTTGGCATTATCGGTTAACTGGCTGGTGGTGTTGTAAGGCGTTGCTAAGTTATACGACAGTTTTGCAAGGGCTATGATAGCAATGAACAGGCCAATGTAGGCGCTGTTATAGGCCATAGTCGAAAGGTAATGGGTTAAGTTAATATCCATATAGATTTGTTAGCTTGTTGTTATTTTCCGAAAATATTAACACAGAGTGTTTGTTGCAAAGAATATCAACGCCTCACTTTTTGCCAGAATTAATCAATTTCTTAAAAGTTTCATAGCTTTTGCCTGTCTCATTGTTAGGTTATGGGTTAAAATAACAACATAACCAACTAACAAGATAGTGAATGTCAAAACAGGATCCCAATCTCAGTCGAGAACAAGAAAAGTACGAAAACCCCGTCCCTAGCCGTGAGTTTATACTTACTCACTTAGAATCTCGCGCCAAACCAGCAAACTTCACACAACTTTGTGACGAATTACATGTGAACGATACAGAGCGCCAAATAGCGTTCAAACGTCGTTTACGTGCTATGGAGCGCGATGGTCAACTGTATTTCAATAAGTTTAAATGCTACGCATTGATCGATGAATCTGGCCTCGTTAAAGGTAAGGTCATTGGTCATCGTGACGGATTCGGCTTTTTAGAAGTTGAAGGTGAGAGTAAAGATTGGTTTATCGCGAAGCACCAAATGAATATGGTGTTACACGGTGACATTGTGCTTGCAAAAGGCAATCGTAAAGGCGCTAGTGGCAAATGCGAAGCACGTATCATTAAGGTATTAACCAATGAACGAGCACCGATTGTTGGTCGCTATTTTGTTGAGCATGGTATTGCTGTTGTAGTGGCGGAAGACCCACGCATAACGCAAGACATTATGATACTACCGGGTAGTGAAAATGGCGCGCGCCACAATCAAATGGTGCAGGTGCAAATTACCCAAAACCCTAGCCGACATATGAATGCGGTAGGTAAAGTAACCGAGGTACTGGGTGAACATTTAGCACCGGGTATGGAAATTGAAGTTGCACTACGCAATCACGATATTCCCCATGTGTGGCCAGAAGCGGTTGAGAAGCAAGTTGCTCATTTAGGTGAGTTTGTTGATGAACAAGCAAAGCTAGGTCGTGTTGATTTACGTGACTTACCGCTGGTGACTATTGACGGTGAAGATGCCCGTGACTTTGACGATGCCGTTTATTGTGAGCGTAAACCATCGGGTGGTTGGCGTTTATGGGTCGCTATTGCTGATGTGTCGCATTATGTAGGTATGAATACGCCTCTGAATAAAGAAGCGATTGAACGCGGTAATTCAGTGTACTTCCCTGAGCAAGTTATTCCGATGCTGCCAAAAGTGTTATCCAATGGCTTATGCTCACTAAACCCGAAAGTTGACCGCTTATGTATGGTCGCTGAGATGACAGTGTCAGATGCGGGTAAATTGTCTGGGTACAAATTTTACGAAGCGGTGATGAATTCACACGCTCGTTTTACCTACACTAAAGTGAATGCGATTTTACAAGGCGATGAAAAGCTGCGTGAAGAATATGCCGAGATGGTGCCGCATTTAACTGACTTGCATCAGATGTATATGGCACTAAAAGCAGCACGCCAAGAACGTGGTGCGATTGAATTTGAAACGTTAGAAACGCGTTTTGTGTTTAATGCACACCGTAAGATTGAATCAATCGTGCCAGTGGTTCGCAATGATGCACACAAGCTTATCGAAGAGTGCATGATTCTTGCGAACGTATCAGCTGCCCGTTTATTAGAAAAACACGAAGCAAGTGCGCTTTATCGTGTGCATGATGAGCCGGATGGTGAAAAGCTTGGTTTCTTCAGAAACTTTTTATCAGAGCTTGGTATTGAAACCGCGATTTCTGATGAGCCAACACCAAAAGAAATCACTCAGGTGTTAGCAAAATTAGGCGACCGTCCTGAAGCTGAGCTTATTCAAACCATGTTGCTTCGTTCGATGAAGCAAGCGGTGTATCAGCCAGATAACATTGGTCACTTTGGTTTGGCTTTGCCAGCCTATGCCCACTTTACGTCGCCTATTCGTCGTTACCCTGATTTAGTGGTGCACCGTGCAATTAAAGCCGTGCTTAAAGCGCAAGGTCAGCAAACATCCGGTGAGTACGCCTACACTGATGACGAAGTTGATATTTTAGGTGAGCAGTGTTCAACCACTGAACGCCGTGCTGATGATGCGACACGCGAAGTCGCAGATTGGCTGAAATGTGAATTTATGCAAGACCATGTTGGTGACGAATTTGGTGGGGTGATCTCATCGGTAACTAACTTTGGTTTATTTGTACGTTTAGACGACTTACAAATCGACGGCATGATCCATGTAACTAATTTAGGCAATGAATATTTCCATTATGATGGAGCTAAGCATTGCTTGATTGGTGAACAAACACATACCGTTTATCGTTTAGGCGATAAAGTAACGGTTCAGGTTTCATCTGTAAGTCTTGATGAGCGACGCATAAACTTAGTGTTAGCAGGTGAAGCGCAACAAGACCGTTATGCGCGTCGTCGTGGTCGTAGTGCCCCTGCAAAACCAAGTGTTCGTGCCCAGCTTAAGGCCGGTAAAATCCCTGGCAAAAAACCGCAGTCAGGCAGTTTTGAGGCTAAGTCAGGCGATAAAGACAACGAAAAACGTGGCAAGTCTTCTCATTCTAAAGGGCGTAAAAAACCTAATGGTAAACAAGCCGATGCTGTAAAAGCCGGCAACAAGAAGAGCAAGAAGAAAGCCACCAAAAAGGCAAAAAGACCGGGTAAGAATGCCCGTAAACGTAATAGCCGAGGAGCAAATAATACGTGAGTAATGAATTAATTTTTGGTTTTCACTCAGTTGAAGCAATTTTAGCAAAAGAGCCAGAGCGCTTTTTAGAAATTTATGCTTTAAAAGGACGTGAAGATAAACGTTTAAACCCGATTATTGATGAAGCACGTAAATTCGGTATTTCTGTACAATTTATGCAGCGTAAAGCGCTTGATAATAAAGCCGACGGTGAGCAGCACCAAGGCATTATTGCCAATGTAAAAGCAGCCCGTATGTATAACGAGAAAGATCTAGATGAGATCATTGCCCGTGAGGAAACGCCTTTCTTACTGGTACTTGATGGCATAACTGATCCGCATAACTTAGGGGCGTGTTTACGTAGTGCTGATGCTGCAGGCGTGCACGCGATTATCGTTCCTAAAGATAAATCAGCAAAACTCAATGGTACAGCGCGTAAAGTAGCATGTGGTGCGGCAGAAACAGTACCACTGGTACAAGTCACTAATCTGGCACGCACATTACGCGAAATTAAAGACGCAGGTGTTTGGGTTGTCGGCACTGCAGGTGAAACAGATACTGAGTTATTCGATGCAAATCTAACAGGGCCAATGGCGATTGTTATGGGTGCAGAAGGGGATGGTATGCGCCGCTTAACTCGTGAGCATTGTGATTTATTAGTTAAAATCCCAATGGCTGGTACGGTATCTAGCTTAAATGTGTCAGTTGCGACGGGGATTTGTTTATTTGAAGTGTTACGCCAGCGTAATGCAACGCAGATCTAACTACCGCAAAATTCCAGACACAAAAAAGCCGATGTAACATCGGCTTTTTTTGTATCTATTTCGTAAGATTAGATCTTTGCGAAAGCGTCTTGTAGTGGTGGTACTACTTGCTTCTTACGGCTTAATACGCCATCTAACCATACGCGACCGTCTTCTGATTTAACATCATAAGCAGCTTCGATTACAGATACGTCATCAGACGTAATTAGCATTTCTGAGCCTTCTTTCATGATATCAGTTAACAGGAGTAATACTGAGTGTCGATCGCCTTCTTCTTTAAGCTTAGCGATATCAGCTTCAAGATCTGCTTTGATTTCATCAAATACTGCAAGGTCGATAACTTCTAGCTGGCCAATACCTACTAGCTTACCGTTCATGTTGAAGTCTTTGAAATCACGCATTACTAAATCGCGTGCAGGCGTGCCTTCCACTGCTGATTTAACCTTGAACATGTCCATGCCAAGTTCTTTGAAATCTTCGATGCCAGCGATTTCAGCAAGTGCTTCAACACACTTGATATCAGCCGTTGTACATGTTGGTGATTTAAAGATCACAGTGTCGCTTAAGATAGCGCATAACATGATGCCTGCGATATCTTTTGGAATTTCTACATTGTAGAAGTCATACATCATTTTGATGATAGTGTTTGAACAACCAACTGGACGGATCCAACACTCAAGTGGTGTTGACGATGTTAAGTCGCCTAGTTTGTGGTGATCAACAACCCCCACAACACGTGCTTCATCGATGTCATCAGGTGCTTGTGTTTTTTCTGTGTGGTCAACGATATAAACGTCTTCGCCTGCGTAGCTAAGTTTTAGCTCAGGTGCTTCGAAACCGAATTTATCTAGGATAAATTGTGTTTCAGGTGATACTTCACCTAAACGCGTCGGGATCGCAGGTTCATTGATCTGGTTTTTTAAGTAAGCAAGCGCAATTGCACCGCAAATTGAATCTGAATCAGGGATCTTATGACCCACTACATACATTGACATTGACGGAACTCCTTTAAATTTGGCGGATATTTTAGCAAAGTATCGACAGATTGATACATAACAGACATGAAATTTTGTTGATCAATTACAACTGCCAATTAATGTCCTTTTTGGTTACACTTTAAGATATTGAAAACTGAGGAAGATACTGATGCGCTTGAGCCGAAAAGCATGGAATAATGTGGTGATTATTTCGATGCTATTGATGATTTTTTTCTTCAATGGCCTACATAAAAAGCTCAATACACAGCCTGTTGAAGAAGGAGTGCAAGCGTTACTCCCAGCGCAAAGCTTCATTTTAGCAATGGCATTTCCAGAATTAAAAATCGAGCGTATCGGCACCTCTTGGCGAAGCCAATCACAGCAAGAAACCGCATGGCAAGGCGATGAGCAGCAGCTCGAACAACTCGTTGAACTTTGGCAGCATCAACAACTCACTATTGCCAGTCTCCCTGTGAGTAAAATTTCACAGGCGTCGGCTGATTATGTTGCCTCCGTGTGGTTAGCTGGAGAGCAGTTGCCAGCGGTGTATCAGTTGTACAACATAGATCAGCAATACTATTTATTAGATAAGCGGTTACAGCGGGTATTTGAGCTTGAACAAGCTGATGCCGCTAAGTTATTCCCGTTATATCCGTTTTAAGAGAGTCACAGATGCCTGAATTACCAGAAGTTGAAGTTAGCCGTTTGGGAATAACGCCGCATGTGCTTAACCAAACAGTGGCCAAAGTAAATATTCATAACGCCAGTATGCGTTGGCCTGTGCCTGATGATGTATATCAATTACAAGGGCTTGAAGTTACTTCAGTGGAGCGTAGAGCAAAATATTTATTACTCGGTTGTGAGCTGGGTAGTGTTATTTTGCACCTAGGAATGTCGGGTAATTTACGGGTCTTGAGTGCTGATGAGCCACTGAAAAAACACGATCATATCGAATTTATTTTAGCCTCAGGTAAAGCATTAAGGCTCAACGATGCGCGTCGCTTTGGTGCCTGTTTGTGGCAAGCGCCAGGCGAATGTCATACCTTGTTAACCAAACTCGGGCCTGAGCCGCTAACTGATGAGTTTACTGCTAAGCGAGCCTACGAACAGTCTAGAAATAAAAAAGTACCAATTAAACAGTTTATTATGGATAACGCTGTGGTGGTTGGTGTGGGTAATATCTATGCCAATGAATCGTTGTTTAAGGCCGGAATTCACCCGAAACGAGAAGCCGGCAAGGTGTCTTTAAAGCGATTTCAGCAATTAGTGCCTATTATTAAAGAAACTCTCGCAGCGGCTATCACGCAAGGCGGTACAACATTAAAAGATTTCGCTCAAAGTGATGGTAAGCCGGGTTATTTTGCCCAGCAATTACTGGTTTATGGCCGCAAGGGTGAGCCATGCGTTAATTGTAAAGAGCCATTAAAAGAAATTAGATTAGGACAAAGAAGCACAGTGTACTGTTCTAATTGTCAAAAATAATAAAGAATCCCTTATCTATGTAGTATTGCAACAGATAGCAAGATAGAGACAGGCTTAAGGAATGAGAAGGTTGTATGCTATTAAACAAATACGTCATAGGGTGCGTGTGCTTGGCGGCACTGGTTGGTTGTTCTAAAGAGCAACCTCAAGTGGTTGTTGAAGAAGTGGTTACCGCTGAGGTTAAGCAGCTTGATGTGCCACTGTACGGGAATTACGTGGCACGCACAGATGCGTCGCTGGATGTTGAAGTGCGAGCGCGGATCACCGGCTTTGTACAAAGCGTAGAATTTGTTGAAGGTAGCTGGGTAAATGAAGGAGATTTACTCTACACCATTGATGATAGACCCTACCGAGCAAAACTTAATCGCGTTAAAGCGGCGCTGCAAAAAGACCAAGCAGCGCTGGCTAAAGCAAAGCGCGATGTAACCCGTTTAAAACCCCTCTACGAGCAAGACGCAGCAAGTCAGCTTGATTACGACAATGCTATTTCGATTCAAGAGCAAGCACAAGCCTCATTATCAGCAACCCAAGCAGAACTTGAAGAAACCAAGCTTGATTTAGAATATACCCGTGTGACGGCGCCAATTAGCGGCATGGTGGGTAGCTCAGAAGCCGATCTTGGTGCTTTGGTTGGCAGTAATGGTATTTCGCTCCTTACCACCATTCAGCAAATAGACCCTATTTTTGTTAACTTTAATATGTCGGCACTTGATTATTTGAATGCTAAGCGGCGTATGACCAGTATGATGGAGCAGCTACAAGCTGAGCAAAAGGGCAAGGCACTTGAAGGCTTTGTACGTATTTCATTACCTGATGGCAGCGAGTATCGATATTGGGGTGATGTGAGTTTTACCGACCCTAAAATTAGCCCGAAAACGGGCACATTTAAAGTAAGGGCAAAGCTGCCGAACCCTAATAGTGAGCTATTACCTGGACAATATACAAAAGCGCGTATCAAATTATCTGAACTTACAGATGCGATTGTGGTTCCAGAGGAAGCCACACAAGTGGAACAGGGCGGTATTTATGTCATGGTGGTCCTTGATTCTGGTGTGATAGAGCGACGCTTTATTGTTGTTGAGCATTACGGTGAACAGGGAATTGTTGCCAGCGGGGGCTTGAGTGCGGGTGAGCAAGTGGTGGTGAAAGGTTTACATCGCATTCGTCATGGTCAGCAAGTAAAGGCGATTTCGTTAGCCGAATTTGAAAAACGCCAAGTCGCACCTAACACTGACACTACTCCACTGGCGCCAGATAAACCAAGCAAACAAGATGATGAAAAAAATCAGCAGGGAGCTTAGCTATGTTTTCGCATTTTTTTATCAAGCGTCCAGTGTTTGCTATCGTTATTTCGTTAGTTATTTTACTCACAGGCTTGGTCTCGCTCTTTACCCTACCCATTGATCAATACCCAGATATTGCTCCGCCGTCGGTTAAAGTGTCTGCTTCATTCCCCGGCGCAACGGCTGAGACCGCATCTGAGTCGGTAGCTATTCCTCTTGAGCAAGAATTAAATGGCACACCGAATATGTTGTATATGGAGTCAAAGGCAACTAACTCTGGCAGTGTTGGGATCACACTCACCTTTGATGTTGGCACCGACCCTGATCTCGCCCTTGTTGATGTACAAAACACCGCAAGTCAAGCTGGTAGTAATTTACCTGTTGATGTGCAAACTGAAGGGGTGAATGTCTCTAATGAAAGTTCCGTTGAGCTTTTGAAACTGGCACTGACCTCTGATGACCCACGCTATGATGAAATCTATTTGAGTAACTACGCTAGCATCAATGTTGAGGCGGCTTTAAAGCGTGTCCCGGGGGTTGGTAAGGTACGTAACACTGGCTCGCGTTCATATGCTATGCGGGTCTGGTTAAAGCCTGATATTTTAGCGGGCTACGAGTTAACCGTGAATGATGTGACCGCAGCAATCAAAGCACAAAATAAAGAGGCCGCTGCTGGGGAGATCGGGGCTCAGCCAATGAGCGATGCTATTAAGCTTAACTTTCCGGTACGAGCACAAGGCCGGCTTAATAAGGTGGATGAGTTTAATAATATTATGCTGCGAGTTAATAGTGATGGCTCGATGATCCGTTTGCGAGATGTCGCAAGGGTTGAGCTAGCTTCCTCTGCGTATACTTTAAATTCAAAACTTAATGAACAGCCAGCCACTATTTTGCAGGTTTATATGTTACCAGGCTCTAATGCATTAGCGGTTACAGAGCGTGTTAAGGCTGAGATGGAGCGCCTGAGCGAGGCTTTTCCAAAGGGAGTGAAATGGCAGCTTTTTTATGATGCTTCAGAGTTCATCAAACTGTCGATTAATGAGGTGATTAATACCCTTATTCAAGCGCTGATCTTAGTGATTTTAGTGGTGTATTTATTTTTGCAAAACTGGCGAACAACTTTAATACCTGCGTTAGCTGTGCCGGTGTCGATAGTGGGCACCTTTATCGCCTTGGCTGCATTTGGTTTTACCATTAACAATGTCAGTTTATTGGCTATGGTATTAGCAATCGGCATCGTCGTCGATGATGCGATTGTCGTAGTAGAAAGTGTTGAGCGACTGATCAATGAGCAAAATATGGAGGTAGTTGCCGCTACTAAGCAAGCGATGACGGAGCTTTCTGGCGCCATAGTGGCAACCTCTTTAGTACTGGCAGCGGTGTTTGTGCCGGTGTCATTTTTAGCCGGTATTACGGGCATTATGTACCGAGAGTTCGCGATTTCAATTACGGTTGCGGTACTCATTTCAACCTTAGTTGCGCTAACCTTGAGCCCTGCTTTATGTGCGATTTTCTTAAAACCTAGTGCCCCATCAAAAAATAAGATTTTTAATAAATTTAATAACTGGCTTGAAGGTGTTGGCGAAAAATACACTTGGCTTGTAAAGGCATGCTCCGAAAAAGCAAAACGTAGTTATATTGGCTTTTTTATAATGGTAGGAGGCTGTTACTTTGTGTTTAGCCAATTACCAAGCAGCTTTATGCCGCAAGAAGATCAAGGACGCTTTTTTGTTGATATTACCTTGCCAGATGCGGCAACGGTCTCACGTACCAATGAGGTGATAAGTAAGGCAAACCAATATGTTATGAACCATGCCGGGGTGGCTTATTCATTCACGCTAGCGGGTGAAAACCGTCGTGCTGGTAGTGCGCAATCACATGGTCAAATGGAGGTTATTTTACAACCTTGGCAAGTGCGTGCTGAGCAAGGCTTTACGGTCACAAGTGTGATGAATGATATACGTAAGCAGTTGTATGCCATTCCGGATGCTGAGTTTAATGTGTTTCAACCATCAGCTGTAGCGGGGCTTGGTTCGGGCTCTGGCGTTGAGTTTGCGCTGCAAGAAAAAACAGGAGGCAACTTAACGAGTCTGGTTGAATCGCTTGAGGTACTGTTGGCAAATTTAAATAATCGCCCTGAAGTTGCTAAAGCAAGTAGCTCACTGCGTGGCTCAGTACCTCAGCTGTTTTTGGAATTAGATAGAGAAAAAGCTATGGCATTAGAGGTGCCGATTGCCGATGTATACAGCACAATGAAGGTGCTGACTGGCTCATCAACAATTAATGACTTTAATTTATTTGGCCGGGTTTATCGGGTTAAAGTTCAGGCTGAAGATGAATTTAGAGCGCGCCCTGAAAACCTCAATGAATTTTATGTGCGTTCAAAAAATGGCGCTATGGTGCCATCAAATGTGCTTGCTAAGTTAAATTTAACAACCGGTCCGTCTGCGATAAATCGCTTTAATATGTTTACCAGTGCCATGGTGAATGTATCGCCAGCTGAAGGCTATGCATCGGGTGATGTAATTAAGGTAATTAAAGAAGAAATGGCAAAACTACCGCCTAACCTTGGCTATGAATGGACAGGATTAACCTATCAAGAAATTCGTTCATCGGGTCAGTTAAGTATCGCTATCAGCCTTGCTATCGTGTTTGTATTTTTATTTTTAGCGGCGCTCTATGAAAGTTGGAGCTTGCCGTTTGCGGTTCTATTAATAAGCCCGATTGCTATGTTAGGAGCCGCTGTATTGACCTTAGTGACGGGGCATGAAAACAATTTATTCTTCCAAGTCGCCTTTATTGCCTTGATAGGCCTTGCTGCAAAGAACTCAATTTTGATTGTTGAAGTGGCAAATCAGCTTTATCAGGAGGGGATGGATGCCGCTGATGCAGCAATAGAAGCCGCCCGTTCTCGCTTTCGGCCTATTTTAATGACGGCAGCCTCTTTTGTGCTTGGTGTTTTGCCGTTAGTGCTTGCCTCTGGCCCCGGCGCCGTTGGTCGGCAGTCGGTATCTATGCCTATTTTAGGGGGAATGTTACTGGCAAGTTCTATCGGCATTATATTAGTGCCACTGTTTTTTATTACTGCTGCGCGCTTTGTGAAAAAACAGCCGATACCGGCCTCTAAAGTAGTAGAGGAGCAAGTCGATGCATAAATTGTTGCCATTGCTTTGTTTCGCTTGTATTCATGGCTGTGCTGTAGGGCCAGATTTTGAAATACCTGATCATAGTGAAGTTACTAATTTTATGGGCGCAACGGCAACGCCACAGTCGGAGGCTTTAGCGGGCTGGAAGCAAATATATAACGACCCTCATTTGCAAAAGCTGATTAGCCAAGCGCTTCTTAACAACCAAGATATGTTAATTGCGCAATCGAAAATTATTGAAGCGCGAGCTCGGTATCGAATTACGGATGCCGCTTTATGGCCTGATGTGAATGTAGGGCTTACTTCAGAGCGAGAAGAAGAGCTTAATAGCAGCCCAGAAAATACCTTTGATTTAAAAGGTTACTTAAGTTGGGAGCTAGATTTATTTGGTAGTAACCGACGCGCAAGCGAAGCCGCACTGGCAAATTATTATAGCCAAGAGCAAGCAAGAAACGCGTTGCAGCTCGCCTTGATTGCTGATGTTGCGCAGCAGTTTTTTGCCCTCAAAGAAGTTGAAGAGCAATTAAAAATTAGCCTGAGTACGATTAAGCTTCGCGAGAAGGAGCTTGAAATTGCGCGTATTCGTAAAAAAGGCGGTATTATTTCAGGGCTAGAACAGCGCCAAGCCGAGGTTGAATTAGAGTCAGCGAAAGTGAAGATCCCTCCTTTACAGCACAGTGAAAGGCGGATTATTAATCAGTTAAAGTTTTTGATTGGTGATGCCAATGCTGATGTGCAAGGGGGTAATGAGTTATCTGTACAAACCCTTCCTAAGCAATTACCCACAGGGCTACCTAGCGAGCTTTTAAAACGCCGGCCAGATGTACAGCAAGCAATGTATCAATGGCAAGCGGCAATGGCTGAGATAGGAGTCGCAAAAGCGGCGTTATTTCCAAAACTTAATTTATATGCCGAGCTTGGCAGTGAAAGTACTGATTTTAGTGATTTGCTCGCCAGTAACTCGCAGGTTTGGTTACTGGGCTCAGAGTTGTTAATGCCTATATTTAATATGGGGCGCAATCAGGCAAATTTAACGGTGGCGGAACAGCGGGCTTATCAGGCAAGTATTCAATTCCAAAAAACAGTGCTGGTGGCACTGCAAGAAGTGAGTAATCAGCTTTCGAATTATCAGTCTGCAGAGCAAAGCTATGATGCGCAAAGAAGCTTGGTGCTCAGTAGTCAAGATTACTACCGCTTAGCACGCCTTAGGTATAGCAATGGTGTTGCCAGCTCCCTTGATTTGATGGATGCACAGCGGCAGTTATTTTCGGCAGAAATTGCGTTATCGCAGGCCAAAAATGATCGCCTTCAAAGCTTAGCTACGCTTTATAAAGCCCTTGGTGGTGGATGGTATGATACCAATCCGCAATAATACTTAATCAATTTGAGGGATTAAACCTGTCGCTATCTACGTTAAAAATTTCTGATTTAGAACAACTAAATAACGAAATTTTTGCCTTGCTATCAACGAGGTTTTATTGCCTCAAAATAGATCACTTAATTAAGCGAATTGGTAT
>NZ_PNCP01000338.1:0-383 GCF_005886115.1 Pseudoalteromonas sp. S4492 | reverse complement strand
GAAAACAGGTGGGGAAAGGTTTGGGATTGATCGGGAAGCCGAACTCTCTTGAGGATTTTGTCAGTGAGGTGAGTCGCTATCTGAAAGATGCCCAGAAAACCCCGCAGTTTATTGCTTATCTTCAGCAGCGGTTGCAGGCGCCGGGTAGCAGAGTCAATCGTTTGGAAACTTCGCTCAAAGACTGTTTTGAAGCCATGATGGCTGAGAGAGACATTCATCCCAATCAGATGATGGCTCTGACATCCGCCAGGGCTTTGCTATCAGAGCTCGCTTATCAGACCTTCGATGATAAAAGTGCCTTCAAGCACTGGTGTCAGGCGCACAGAGAATCCGATGAGAAAATGATGCTGGAAATCAATAAAGCGCTTGCATCCATCCAGTGA
>NZ_PNCP01000337.1:0-259 GCF_005886115.1 Pseudoalteromonas sp. S4492 | reverse complement strand
AAGGAGCAGGGTATTCGAAGATCCATAGCGAAAGAATGTACCCGTTTTTTGAATTCGATTGACCGGGTATCATTGATCCACTTCATCCTATTTCTATCTCACGTTTGTATGATGAGGAGAATCCAACAGCATCCAGCACTGATGCAATCACCTACACCGTATGTTTCAGCTTTGGGAGTATTAAAGCGAAAACTAACAAGGCTATAGATTGGGTTTTCATAAAGGGATTTCTGAAACAATTATCAGGACTTTTATAAAT
>NZ_PNCP01000336.1:0-256 GCF_005886115.1 Pseudoalteromonas sp. S4492 | reverse complement strand
TATTTTCAGAAGCCAGGCATAAACGGTCTCTGTCTCTTTAAGGTCGGAGAAGTGTTTCCAGGCTTTAAGCATGCACTCCTGTACCCAGTCTTCTGCTCTCTGTCGTGAGTCTGCTTGTCTTACAGCAACAGAGAACAACCGGTCACGCCAGGGGGTTGTAAACCGTTGAAACTGTTTTGCAGATTGAGACATGGGGGCACCATAAAGATTACACACAGCCAAAGACGGGGTGAGTTCAGGGTTTATTCCCCAATAA
>NZ_PNCP01000335.1:0-222 GCF_005886115.1 Pseudoalteromonas sp. S4492 | reverse complement strand
GAAGCACTGCCTATCATTATCATTTCACCAGCCTCAATGATCTCCCCATCAATACGTACTATAGATCGAGAGTGAAAGCGCTCCATGAGAAGTTTCTGAAGCAGCTTGACTCCGTTGACCATGACTATCAGAAAGCAATAAGTTCAGGGGCTACATCAGAGGTCCCTCTCACAGATGATTTTACGCGTCAGATTGAAATGACCAAAGCCCTGACACGGGACA
>NZ_PNCP01000334.1:0-383 GCF_005886115.1 Pseudoalteromonas sp. S4492 | reverse complement strand
TCCGATCTATTCTTTTCCAGATTACCTACAATCAGGGACAGCAGGGCCTGAATCTTCCCGGTGACATTAGTACGCTCAGCTACTATGAAGCCAAACAACAGGCCGACATCAGTATGCACCTGTACATTACCATCAAACTAATTGAAGCGATGTCCGGGCAATTTGGCATTATGAATCAGGGCAGCACACACATCTGGTTTGCCATTCCACACAAACAACAAACATCAGACGCCATTAGCCGGGATGAGCAGCCCATGTTCTCCCACAAAAATATCAAGGCACTGATTGTTGATGACAACAAGACCTGCAGACAGGTTCTGGCCCAGCAATGCGCCTTAATGGGCATCAACACCCTTGACGCTGAAGACGGTCGGGAAGCTCTG
>NZ_PNCP01000333.1:0-281 GCF_005886115.1 Pseudoalteromonas sp. S4492 | reverse complement strand
CGTCACAGCATTATGGGTGATAACAACACCTTTGGGTTCGCCTGTCGAACCTGAGGTAAATATGACGTATGCAGGCTGTTCTGGATGGACATAATCAAACCTGATTTTTTGCACATTATTATTGTTGCTTTCCTTAACCAGAGATTCGGTTGTGAATGATACTGTGGGCACATACTCAATGAACTCGGTGTTATAGTTATATATGTCATTATCAGTCAACAGTAAATCAACCTGAACTTTGTCAATAATAGTTTGTATACGTTGTATAGGCCAGCGGGGGG
>NZ_PNCP01000332.1:0-357 GCF_005886115.1 Pseudoalteromonas sp. S4492 | reverse complement strand
TTGTGAAATCTGCCAAAGAATCCTTTCCTGATTTGAACTCTTGTAGCTTCGACAAAGGTTTCCACTCCAAGAGGAATCAAGAGGAGTTGCGTGAGTACCTCGACCCGGTTGTTTTGCCAAAAAAAGGACGACGCAACCGAGCAGAAACCGAATGGGAAACCAGTCCGGAGTTTCGGGCGGAAAAGCGACAGCACTCAGCGGTAGAGTCCGCGATAAATGCTCTGGAAGTTCACGGTCTGGATAAATGCCCTGACCATGGTATTGAGGGTTTCAAGCGATATACAGCTATGGCAGTACTGGCCAGAAATATCCAAAAGCTGGGAGCAGAAATACAGAAGCAAGCGCGTAAAAGGGCCA
>NZ_PNCP01000331.1:0-332 GCF_005886115.1 Pseudoalteromonas sp. S4492 | reverse complement strand
CCCTCTTGCGCTATTGGCATGGGCGGCCTGTTGGTCCAGTTTACTGATCACTGTCCTTCTCCCGGGCTTTACTGTTTATAGTCTTGAGTGCGAAGCGAAAGCGACGTTTCTCGGACTGCGTATTGTACGTAATGAAAGGTCTGGAGTCAGCGGGGGGCTGTTCTTTTTCAGCTCAAGGGAAATAAAAGTATGGCCAGATTTGATAACTATACTTTCAATCCTTTCACTGTCCAGACCTGTTGTATGTTTGGCTGCGGCTGTTGTTGTGGCGCCTATTGGGTCAATCAGTGTTAACAGTCTGACTTTCATAGAGCCTGTGCATGCCGATATAA
>NZ_PNCP01000330.1:0-372 GCF_005886115.1 Pseudoalteromonas sp. S4492 | reverse complement strand
AAAGCGTGAACCAGATTAGGGTACAGTGCGAACAGTACCTTGACTGGCATCTCGCCAGGAAACTGCCCTTCACCTTTGTAAGCATCCAAAACAACATTACCCATGGCAATACCAGCCAGCATATCGCCACGAACCACTTTGATGGTATTTTCAACAGAAGCAGCGGTCACTTCTGCTTTTACATTGACCCCTTCAACCTTATCCGACCAAACCTTTGCCAGAGCTCCTCCTAATGGGTAATAAATACCACTCTGACCACCCGTACCAATGGAGTAATTCTGTGCAAAGGAGAGCGCAGGCAGGATCAGCGCAAAGACTGCAGCAACAAGACGCATCATGATTCCCCTATAAAATGTTTTTTATATTTTTATA
>NZ_PNCP01000329.1:0-363 GCF_005886115.1 Pseudoalteromonas sp. S4492 | reverse complement strand
CTCTGCTGAAGCCAGTTACCTTCGGAAAAAGAGTTGGTAGCTCTTGATCCGGCAAACAAACCACCGCTGGTAGCTGTGGTTTTTTTGTTTGCAAGCAGCAGATTACGCGCAGAAAAAAAGGATCTCAAGAAGATCCTTTGATCTTTTCTACGGGGTCTGACGCTCAGTGGAACGAAAACTCACGTTAAGGGATTTTGGTCATGAGATTATCAAAAAGGATCTTCACCTAGATCCTTTTAAATTAAAAATGAAGTTTTAAATCAATCTAAAGTATATATGAGTAAACTTGGTCTGACAGTTACCAATGCTTAATCAGTGAGGCACCTATCTCAGCGATCTGTCTATTTCGTTCATCCATAGTTG
>NZ_PNCP01000033.1:0-64966 GCF_005886115.1 Pseudoalteromonas sp. S4492 | reverse complement strand
AAACCTGTCGCTAACTGCGTTAAAAATTTCTCATTTAGAACAACTAAATAACGAAATTTTTGCCTTGCTATCAACGAGGTTTTATTGCCTCAAAATAGACTACTTAATTAAGCGGGTTGGTATTAATTAGCTAAAAAACAAACGCAACTTAATTGTGAATAGTGTTAAGCCAACTTGAAAAAGATTAATCTAAATAAGAATAGTTATTGATTGTATTTTTCATTTATGTAGTATACGCAACGTTCCTCAAAGGGATAACCTACAAAAAGAACTGGAAACCTACAATGAAATCAATAAAACCAAGCTTACTGGCACTTGCCATAGCAACACATTTTTCAGCCTTTGCTGATGACGCTAAGCCGAAACAAGATATGGAACGCTTAGTTATCACTGCAACAGGTTTTGAGCAAAAAGTTACCGAAGCACCTGCTAGTATTTCAATTATCACCAATGAAAATATTAAGTCTCATGCCTTCACCTCAGTACTTGATGCTGTGCAGTATTTAGAAGGTATCGACATTGGCACAACCCGAGATAAAACGGGCCAAGGCAGTGTAAGTATGCGTGGTTTAACAGGTGAATACACCCTGTTACTTATTGATGGTAAACGCCAAAATAACCATGGCGATATTTATCCAAACAACTTTGGTGGTAACGCGTTTAACCACGTACCACCGGTTGATGCCATTGAACGTGTTGAAGTAATTCGCGGCCCTGCATCAACGCTTTATGGTGCAGATGCATTGGGTGGTGTAATTAATATCATCACTAAAAAGCACACTGATAGTTGGAGCGGTGCAGTGTCTTTTAGCCGTTCATTACAGCAAAACGATGATTTTGGCGATGACATTACCACTGACTTTAGTGTGATGGGTCCACTTATTAAAGACGTATTAAGCTTAGGTGTGCGTGGCAGTGTTTACGAGCAACAAGCATCTTCGCCAACATTTGAACCAGCAACCGATCCAAATGGTGTTGTTCATACTCGTTCATTAGGTTTTGGTAGTGGCGGTCGTACCGTTGATAACACAAACGAGCAGTATGGTTTTACTCTAACTTATACCCCGTTTGAGTCTCATCATTTACGTTTTGATTATGATAATTCAAGCCAAGTGTACGACAACACGCCAAGCTACGACATCGAATCAGGCACAATTACTTACCCGCTTGGCACTAAAGATAATATTGAATCAATTTGGCAAGACCGCCGCGGCCAAGTAAACCCGCGCGCAGGTTATGCAGCAGACCAAGAGTTTGACCGTGAGTGGTGGTCAATCAGCTACGATGGCGAGCTTGATTGGGCAACGCTGAAGGCTTCTGTTTCTTATGTTGATACGCAAAATAATGGCCGTACTTTACCACTGAGTGTCAGCGAGCGCCTAGAGCTGCAAGCTATGTACGATGGTACTGGCGAATACGAAGGAATGGACGAGCAAGCACGTAAAGACTTAGCTGAAGAAACATTCTTACCGCGCCCTGCTCGCCCACTTGAAAGCAGTCAATATACCTATGACTTACGTTTTGATATTCCTATCACAGGTAGCTTTGGTAGCCATAACCTAGCAATTGGTGGCCAGCTTATCGACGGTGAATTAAAAGACGGTGTATTTGGTCTTGAAAGTGACCAAGCTGGCAAAGTACAAGAGCAAAACATGTACTCAATCTTTGCCGAAGATAACTGGATGGCAACTGATAACTTTACCTTCACATTAGGCGCTCGTTACGATGACCATGATGTATTTGGCAGCCAAGTATCTCCGCGCGTTTACGGTGTCTATAACCTCTCTGACACTTGGACGCTAAAAGGGGGTGTAAGTACGGGTTATAAAACACCACAAACCACTGATCTTTATGACGGTATTACCGGATTTGGCGGTCAAGGCACAAGCCCGTTTGCGGGTAACCCAGACTTACAACCAGAAACCAGTGTGAACTCTGAAATCGCCCTTTACTGGACTTCGCTTGATGGCGATCACAACATCAATGTGACTTACTACAACACCAAGTTTGAAGACAAAATTGCCAGCGGCGACACTATTTTAAGCTGTGAGCAAACTAACGATTTACGCCCTTGTGTGAACTTAGGTCAGTACGATCAACTTGGCTACGATAGCTATAGCCAAAAAATCAATATCGACGAAGTAGACCTACAAGGTGTTGAAATTGCAGGCCAATATACTATCAGCAAAACAGTGTCTGTTAACGGTAACTATACCTGGACTGATAGCGAACAAAAGAGCGGCCCTGAACAAGGTCAGCCACTAACGAACTCCGCAGAGCACATGGCAAACCTTACCCTAAACTGGGAAGCGACTGACTTTATGAACCTATACCTACAAGGTGTATATCGTTCAGACCGTTACCGCGGTTGGGATAACGTGCACGACAAAGCGCTTTATTACAAAAACTACAACCTACTTAATTTAGGTGCGCAGTTTTATGTAAATGAGTACGTGCAAATCAATGCCCGTGTAAACAACCTATTAGACGAAGATTTCACCTCGTATAGCACAAGCTATACCGACCTAAATGGCGATGGTGAGTATGAGTACCTAACAGGTCGCGGTGTAATTAGTGAGGTCACATTCACAGACGACTACAACGTTAAAGATAAAGGCCGTAACTTCTGGATTGGCGTTACCGCTTACTTCTAAGAAAACTCCCTGAAAATAGACAGCATGCAGTCATGTGCTGTCTATTTTTCTTGCTGTCACTAAACTGCCAACTTCACACACTAAGCTGATGATACCTGCGTAAGCTTATTTGTCAGTCTATGGAACATATCCTTACAGCCAGTGGTATCAGTATTAGTTATCAAGATGAAGGCGATGAAAACGCACCTGTGATCATCTTAATTATTGGCTTAGGTGCTCAATTTACCGTTTGGCCAGAGTCACTTTATTTTGGCTTGGTCGAAAAAGGCTTTCGGGTTATTCGTTTTGATAATCGTGATGCAGGGTTATCCTCATCGTTAGATGAGTTAGGCAAGCCGAGTCTTGTAAAGCATTGGCTTAGCCGCCGATTACCCATTCGTGCAAAACTGCCCTATTCGCTCGATGACATGGCTCGCGATGTAAAAGAATTAATGGATGCACTGGATATCAAAAAAGCGCACTTAGTGGGGGCGTCGATGGGTGGCATGATTGCGCAAATTGCCGCGGCAAAGTATAAAAAACGTGTACTGAGCTTAACTTCAATTATGTCGAGTAGCTCGCCGTTATCGTTTTCGGGTTCAAACATAAACCTATTAGTAAAGCTCGCTAAAATACGCCCCCGAAGCAGTAATAAAGAAGCCGCTATTGATTACAATGTTAGGCTCAACCAACTCATTGGCAGCCCAGCCTACCCACAAGATGAACACGCTTTATACGCCAACGCAGAACGCTATATTGAGCGGGCTCACACGAATCAAACAGGCTTTAAACGTCAGCTTGCAGCCATTGCCGCAACGCCTTATCGCGAGCAATTACTAAAAAAGATTAAAGCCCCTACATTAGTGATCCACGGCAGTGCTGATCCTGTTATGCCACTGTCTGCGGGTATCAACACCGCACTGTTAATAAAGCGTAGTAAGCTAAAAGTTGTGCCCGGAATGGGCCATGATTTTCCACCCGCCTTAATGAAAAAAATGACTAAGTGGATTGCCAAACACGCCGCTAAAGTCAGCGCCAAAAAAGCCGCTAAAAAACCCTAAAAGCGTGATAGAATTATCATACAATTTATAAGGTTAGCGTTTTATGTTGCGTGTATTTTTTAGTCTGTTTTTAATTATCCCTTGGTTAAGCTTTGCCGGTGTGTCACTAAGCGAGCAGCGCATTATTTATCAGGGCGAAATTAGTGCCAAAAACAATCAACATGTTGCACAGCTTTTGGCTGAGCAACCAAACATAAACAGCATACAAATCACCAGTGGTGGCGGAAACGTTGATTTGGGTATGGATCTCGCAGAATTGATTTTGGCGCATAATTTAAAAGTTCATGTAAAACAATTTTGCTTTTCGTCGTGTGCTAATTATGTATTGCTTGCAGGAAACCCTACTACCATAGCTAATAACGCCATTGTCGGTTGGCACGGCGATGCCGCTTCAGCTCGCTGGCGAGATAGCGATATTGATGCCATGGTAAGCCATTTAAAAGAGCCAGAAAAAACAACCAAGTGGCAGGCTTTACGCACTCAATACGACGAAATAATCGCAAAAGCCGTGGCACGTGAAAAAGCTTTTTATGCAAAACGCGGTGTTAATCATGACTTGCTAACCATTGGTTTATCTGAAGAGCTAAAGCGTGCAGCTGTGGCACAAAAAGCCAGAGGCTGGAGCTACTCAAAAAAAGCACTCAATACACTGAATGTCAGCAATATTGAGTTTGCAGATTGGCAGCCCCGCTCGGCAAAGAACTTTCCGTTACTAATAATTAGTGAGCTTGGGGATTAGCTTTTGTAATCACGGATATAACGGTAATCAAATTCGGTGTCATCTAGAATGTCGCAATAATCACGAAAATCATTACTCTGCATTTGCTGAATATCGATGATCACCGACTGCTCTGTTACGAGCTTTTTAAATCTTTGCAATAGCGTACGTCCTTGCTTTGCATCTATATGGCAACCGAATTGATAAATGTCATATAGCCGAGCGAACTGATCACCGCTCTGCCTTGAGCTTGCCATTAGTGCTTCACCACGCTCAAAAGCAAGCATTCTTCCCAGAATAAATTGCGCTCTAGGTTCATTTTTATGTTCAACGAGATAACGTAAAATAGTTTCTGATTTAAATGTATCTTGCGGAAATTTCCCCTGATAAACGCCTCGTTCATCAAAGTGACGACCGGAATAATAGGCAAAAGCATAGCTAAATGCTTTTTTGTCAGACAAGGTTGCAAGAAACTCATCATCTGTCGGAATATGTTTTGCTCTAAACTTAGCAGCTTGATGTTGCTCTTGTTCTACCTGTTTTTCAATAGACAAATACTGCTGGTGAGCAAATGCACCAACGGCTCCTGCAAAACTCAAACATGATGTGGCAATTAGGGTACTCGGTAATACTACCAACCAATGATTTTTAATTTTTTATACCCTGCCAGCTCACCGGATTCATACACCTCAGCAAATAACTTATGGTCAATAAATGGAATGCTTTTACGTGCAATAAATGCTGCTGACCAAGAGCCAAGTGCAAATAACAAAGCATAAATTGATAAAGACAATGTACCGCTGATCAAAACCTCTGAACTGAGCGCAACAGCGATTACAGATAGGTATGCAATAAGTGAAATAACTGAAAAGATACGATCATAGCCACGCCCATGAATACGAACGGCTAGGCCAACGAGTACGCCGCTAATCACTAACATTACAGGCCCAATAGCACTTTTAATTGAAAATACTGTGATCCATAAAATAATGATTGGGATACTCCAGCAAGCTACGCCGATTGCGGCTGCAAGTGGACTTTGCTTAACTAGTTTTGCTTTAACTTGCTCTCGACTCTGCTCAGTAACAGACATATCAACTCCGTTTTCGTTTTATTATTTTTTCCTGTAAAACAAAGTGATTCTAACTAGAACAGCTGATTATAAAAAGAGGAACATAAATTTTCGTGGTACAAAAAAAGCCACTTCGCAGTCAAGGCATTAATTCCTGTCGTATCCAAACTAATGGTTCAAAACACTGCTGATTTAGGGGGGGGACATTTTGTTGGGGCAATATGTGGAGGTCGCAGAGTTCATCCTAACATTCATAAAGCGGAGGTTAGAGTAAACTCATTCTGCCAAAAGATGAATTTAAGTGTCTGACTTAAAAGAGAAATAATGAAATTCGCGTAAGTATGTTATTGCAGCTAATTTGATTTAAAGTTATTGTTCTAACTTGGTGTTTTTATAGGGATTGTTGATGTTCAAGTTTTCAATTTTTACTTCAGGGCTTATCACGGCTTTAACGTTTTTGTCTCCTTCTACAAACGCTTCCTGGGACGATTTGAAATCTAATGCGCTCATTGAAATCAAAGAAGCAAGTGGATTTCTACCCGCCATTGTTCAGTCGAATGTAAATATACGTTCAAAGCCGTCCAAAGAAGGAAAAAAGCTTGGATTATTGCAAGGTGGAAGGTCAATTAGAGCTGAGTTTCTAATTGACTCTGATTGGGCTCGCATTCAATTTAATGGAGACCGCGCATATGTACACCAATCAGCACTTATCAAACAGTTATACAAAGCAGATATCGGCTATTCAATGAATAGCAATAATAGTACTGTATTTTCTATGTCAGGTTGGCATTACTCTTATTTACCAGGTAGCTACTTCTTAAACTATCAGAGCAGTCTGCATGGTCAAGCCAGTTATGGACCTATTAATGGAAGTGGATATGCGTCAATTGGAAGTCATCTATACAAAGTTGATTATGCTAAACGTGATATCTACCTGGCAACAGGGCATGAATCTGGAAATAGAACTTATTATACGCCTTACTTAGCAATACCTACTAAAACTGAATTGCAGGTTTTTGTCTTACCTACGTTCACATCCTCGGACTCAAATAGCTTACTGGTAGACGGCGATACCCTAATCTATGAAGGGAAATCGTATAGCAGTTGTTGTGATTATGAAAGTTTTAAGTTGAGGTTTAATTTAGAGGACTTAAGTTATGAAGGAACTCAACTCTATTATGACAGCGATAGTCAGATGGATACCGCCCCTCTTGAAAAGAGAACGTTGAGTTTAGTAGTTAAAAAAATACCGCTAGTTAAGTCACATTAAGTAATTTCCCATGTGATTAATATAGTCCGCTTATGGAACGGAGCCGGCATTCGGCTTTCAAATGAAATTGCCCAACTCTCACATTGGTTAAAAGTTCCCAAAAGAAGATTGTTGTCGCGGCTAAAACTTAAGGCTGATACAAAATATCTTCCATTTTTACCAGACCTCTAGCTAGCCCTAGCCTCATCGCTTGTGTTTTGTTGTTGAACCCTCCCTTTCTATTCCGAGTTAACTTGACGTAATTATTATAGACGCGATAGATGTCCAGTACCTTCGTATGATTTGTGGGTTATAGGGCGCCATACCATGCCACAGTCGACCTTCGTTACTTTGCGTTGCAAATGGCCTACCTTTCCTGTCAGGGCATAACCGTCTTTTACGCTGTTGCCGTGTCCTTCGCAGATAGGGGGCACCATGAAGTTACGACATGCAGGATTTTTGCAGCCGTTAAATTGAAACCCTTTAAACGGCAAGGGTACCCGAAGTTTTTTTATCTGATTTGATAATGCGTTACTCAATTGATGGTCTCCTAAAAGATATTAGAAAACCACAACTGGAAGACTTGTCAAAAAAGTGAAAAGCCTTGTCACAGGCTGACTACCAAGCAAAAAAATGCCTAGAAAATATATTCTAGGCATTTTGATTGCATAATTTCCTTTGTAAGCAAAGTTAAATAAGCCATTCGTCTATCTAACTTTTTGACATTCCCCTCTTTGGGTTAATGCCTTGCTTCGCAGTGGCTATTTTAAATAGGCTTTAACTAAACACTAAACTGATGCCATGGGCCTGTTATAGCAAGTGTTTTTGACGGTGAGTAAACGTTCACAAACAAAGTGCTACCATCTGGTGAAAAACAGGCACCTGCCAGCTCGGTTTGCGCCACTAAGCGGGCAAAATTATAAACTTGGCCTTGGGGTGTCACACCGCGAAGATGATTATCAACCACATCGGTGTATTGGTCTTCACAAATAATTAAATGACCATTAGGTGACACGGTAAGGTTATCGCCAAAGTTGTAAAAGGTTTTGCTGGTACTTTCTACAAACAACGAGATTTTACCAGGTTGCAGTGCTTCTTTATCTGTGCCCTCAAATTCTGATGGCTGATATTTCATAACCTGACCAAGTTGTTTTTTACCACCATTGGTACAGCAAAAATAAAGCTCTTTATCACCCCAGTGAATACCTTCACCGCGAGCAAACAGTGCAGCTCCTTGTTTATAGCCGCGTAGGCGTAGGTCGTCTTTCGGGCTTTCAGGGTTATCTAGATTGACCCACTCAACCTCAAGCTCTTGATGTAGCCCCATGGCTTTATTATTCCAGTTACGGCTATCGAATTGTGGCTTACCTTTTACCACCATAGCTTGTAATTGCCCGCCTTTATGCAGCTTGCCATATTCATTTGGAATAAAACGATAAAAGACGCTATCACCTTTGTCTTCTGTTAAATAAACAATGCCGGTGCGCGGGTCAACGGCAGCCGCTTCGTGGTTAAATCGACCCATGGCTTTTAATGGCTCAGGTTTAATTAAGCCTTTGCTATTTGCGGGAACTTCAAAGATATAACCATGATCTTGGTTAAATCCATCAGCTTTGGTATCTGTGGTTTCTTCGCACGTAAGCCAGGTGCCCCAAGGCGTGATACCGCCAGAACAGTTACGAATAGTGCCGACCAATGACAAGTATTCTTGCTCTTTTTGATGGGTTTTTAGGTTATAAACGATATGACTTGTGCCACCCGGCAACGCCACACCGTCACTGTTAGTATCAAAAGCCAGCGGCGTTTTATGGTTGGCAATACTTGCCTCAGCTTTCGCTAAATCTTTTGGTTTTAGCTCATGGTTTCGCACTAATGCAACACGGTCATTACCAAGCGCTAGGCAACCCATGCCATCGGCTTTATCGGGTACCGTAAACCCATCAGACATTTTCTCACCAAGGCTTGAAACGACTTGATAACTAAAGCCCTCGGGTAAGTCGAGCAGTTTATCTGGATCGGGAATTAACGGGCCAAAACCGACAGCCGTTGTTTTTAAATCACCTAACGACACTTTTCCTATGGCACTTTTTGATAACCCTAAAAAGGCCAATGTGCCCGCCCCTACTAAAAATTCTCGACGTGAAACCATGCTAACTCCAAGCTAAAACCAGCTTTATCATACAAATAAAAAAGGCATTATAAAGCAATGAAACGATAAAAAGTTACATTATCACAATATTCACGAAATTGTCATAAAGCACTACTCTTTGATGATTGCTAGTTGCTCATTAGGTAGCAGCACAATTAAGTAACCACGCTGCTCTAAGTTACAAAAATCAAATTCAAAACCTGCAATTTGTAAGTCACTAGCGCAATGAGTTAGCGGTATATAAGCTGTTGCTGTTGCTTCAGTTAATTCACTATTAGCAAGTTTATAGCTGTAGTTCGTATTGCCGATAAAACTAACCAGCCTAACCACAGGGTAATCACCACTATCTACAGCCTCAGTGCGTGCTAAAAAAGCCAGTTTCAGCGTTTCGCCATCCATATAAATGATCACATAATTAGCTATATCACTAACAACCCACTTTTGTAGATGAGCTTTTATTTCAGCATCATAAAAAGCTGCAAAGCCAACCTTTCCGACCACAGACCGCTTAAAGTTAAGCTTTTCAAAACCACCGTAGCCATCGATTGATTGTTGGAAGTTCTGCTCCTTATAAATTGCGCTTGTTGGTGTGTTGTTTCGTAGGTTCATCATATAAAAATCAACCGGGTACTCGCTAAAGTTATAAACATAATAGTCATTTTCATAGACACCTTGGTATAAATCGTCTTCGTCAAACACTTCCTCTTCAGAGCTATTGCAACCAGTAAGTAAGAGTAAAATGCATAATCTCAGTAGATAATTCATTGCTCATCCCTTTTTCTAAAAACGATAATTTATAGTTGCAGTGAATTGCTGCTTGGCAGTTTCTCCCACTAGCGGGCTTTTTTTGATAGTTGAGTCAAGTTGCTCATACCGCAAGCTCGTAAAAACAGACCACTGCTTATTAAAAACATAAGTCAGGTTTAGCGAGGTGAATGGGTTAAGGGCTGCACTTGGCTGATATTCATATCTGCCAAACTCAGGGGCGATATTGCCATTAGCTATGCCATACAGGTATTGAGTGTATTTTTTATCTTGCCAATAAAAACCGAGATCAGCACTTAGCTGTAACCCTAATCCTTGGCCATAAATCGGTAGGTTATAGCGGGCAAGAAACGTAAGTCCATCGGAATGATTCGAAATATCTTGCGCTAAACGAACAAAAAGCTGTTTATATTGCAGCTGAGTTCTGAAGGTTAGCTCACCTTTGCCGTCTTTATAGTCAGTGAAAACCTCATCATCCGACAACTCATCACTAAAGATTAAACTGCTATCGTAGGTTTCATCTCGGAAACTAAGCCCCATTGACGCTTCAAATTCTGCGCCTTGTAAAAAGGCATATTGCACTAAGCCATATTTAGGCCCAATGCGCCAGTTGCCTTTTCGGGCGTTGAAGTATGGCAAGACCATGGTTTGAATATCGTAATCTCGCCATGCTGTATCAATGGCCAATTGTGCAGCACCGACCTCCATTTGCCATTGCTGTGATTGCTCATCGGCCTTGGCATCATCAACAAATAATGCAGCTAAACAATAAGCTGTGATCAACAGATAAGAAAAAAGACTATTTCGCAGAAATTCATGTTTGGTCATGATAATGTCCCTATATTGGTGTTTTAATGCAGTTTAACGCCTCACCATTAGGGCTGACTTGCTGCAAATGTCACATATTTAATCGTGACATTTGTCATATACATAAACGAATAATTGCGGATTAAACTAAGCGTATGAACAAACTCTTGCAAACGTTGATACATCGAAGCGATTTCATACTCTCAGCTATCACCTGGGGGTTTGTGTTTATTTATACTCTGCACGCTTGGTCGCAAAGAGCAGAATCGGCGCAGCTAAGTTTTAGTACAATAAATACGTTTTTGATCAGTGTGTTATTTATAAGCTTTTTTGCTTTTTTAATTTATTTTGAGTTTTTCAGATCACGACTTAAGCACTATCAAACCCGTATTTTGAACTTCACTATCGCTAATGTTGTGCTATTGATGTGGCTATTTAATATTGGCTTTGTTGCAATTCTATTGATCATTTTCTTAGTTAAATTCAGCGATTACGAGCCAAACAAAGCCAGCCTCTATTTACTCATTTGCCTGCCCTTTTTGATGGCGCTGACGCTTCACTATGGCTTTGATAAGCAATTTGTATTGCTCAACGGGTTGGCTTTCACTTTATACAATAGCTTTGCCTATCGCTTTGCTACTCGGCTTATTTCTGAGCGTAAAGCCAAAGAACAAGCAGCCCATTTATTACGTGAATTAAAAGCAACTCAAGCACTTTTAAACGACACCGCAACTCGCGATGAACGTATTCGTATTGCCAGAGATTTACATGATACCCTTGGCCACCACCTTACAGGACTCAGTATTCACTTAGAAGTCGCCAATCATTGTGCTAACCATGAAGCACCAAAACACATAACTAAAGCACAGCAAATTACCCGCTTGTTATTAAATGATGTGCGTGATTCTGTCTCGTCAATGCGAGAAAACCAAACCATTGATTTACATGCATCGCTGAATTCATTGTGCAGCCATGTTACAGGCTTAAATGTCACACTCAACTACGATGAAAATATAAAAATAAGTGATACGTTATTAGCACAAACGTTATTTCATACTGTGCAAGAAGCGATTACGAATTGTATTAAGCACAGTGATGCGACCGAGCTGTCGGTAAGCTTAGACCTCCAAGCTGATTCAGTGCATCTCACTATTTATGATAACGGCGGCGAAATGCCCAAGCTGAACTTAGGCAATGGCTTAACAGGCATGCAAGAGCGCTTAGCTTTAGTGCGAGGGGCAATCGAGTTTGAACAAAATAATAATGGGTTTGCGATTGCTGCAACGTTACCTCATAAACTTAATCCACATACTTTGGCGTAAAAAATGATTAGGGTATTACTCGTTGATGACCAAACATTATTAAGAGAAGGCTTAAAAAGCTTACTCGCCCTTAAAGCAAATATTCAAGTCGTGGCTGAGGCTGACAATGGTCAAACGGCTCTTGAGATGCTCAAGCAACATTCTATTGATGTTGTACTCCTTGATATTCGCATGCCTATTCTAGACGGTATTGGCGTACTGAAAAGTATGCAAGCACAACAGCTGAGGCAACCTGTACTGGTACTCACGACCTTTGATGATAGTGAACAAGTGCTAGAATGTATTCGCTATGGCGCTAAGGGTTATGCGTTAAAAGATATTAATTTAGAGCGCTTGGTCAGCGCCATCGAAACACTTGCTAAAGGTGGCTCAGCGCTAGCTCCTGCGATCACCGAGCGAATTTTGAATAAGCCCACTAAAACAACCGATACTTCTTTAGCAACTCCTGATAAATTAAGTAAAAGCGAGCTTAGAGTGCTCAATTTAATCGCTGCAGGCTATTCAAATAGTGAAATCGCCGAGGCACTTTATAAGTCTGAAGGGACTATCCGTAATCAAGTGTCTTTTATTCTCAGAAAGCTAGATGTACGTGATAGAACCCGTGCAGCATTAAAAGCAATTGATCTAGGCTTGATATAATTGCAAATCATTTTTAATCTCATTAAGCTTTTATCATACAAGTAAATCGCTTAAACTAAGGCTTAATTTTATTTCAAGAAGCAACCGCTATGTTCCTAAAATCAAAAATATTTATTGCATTCTCATTGGCGCTTTTAAGCTTTAGCCAACACGCCTTTAGCTTACAGTTTGGCAATCCAGTCGACAGTGACAAACTCATTAAAATTTCGACGGTTATGGCCTCACCAGACGATTACCTTGCAAATCCAATTACCGTGGAAGGTACTATCACTGGGGTTTGCGAAAAACGTGGTTGCTGGATGACGCTTGCATCTGACAAACGCTTTGAAAACTTACGTATCAAAGTTGAAGATGGCGACATGGTATTCCCGATGACGGCTAAAGGCAGTAAAGCTATCGTAACTGGTAAGCTCGATAAAATTCAGCTTAGCCTTGGCCGCACTAAAGCGCTACTTGCTCACAAAGCGCAGCAAGCCGGCGAAAGCTTTGATGCAAACTCAGTGACTGAAGCAATGGCTATTTATCAGCTCGTACCGAGCGGAGTTGAAATCATTGAGTAATAAATCAAGTATCAACTGGTTTAAGTTAAACAGAAACTTACACCGCGATATTGGTTACTTTTGTGTTGGTTTAGTAATTATCTTTGCGGTTTCTGGCATTGCAGTGAACCACAAAGATGATTGGAACCCAAACTACAAAGTAAGCCACCAGCAAATCAGTGTGAGCGATGAAACTTGGCAATTAGATAATGACGAGTTGTTGATTGAGCAAATTATCTCCCATGCTGATGTAAGAGAGCCGGTAAAGGCTTCTTATTGGGTGTCGCCGCAAGAGTTTAAGGTGTTTTTAAAAAACGGTAACAACCTCAGCCTTAAACTCAATAAAGATATCATAAGCTATGAAGCCATTGAGCCTCGTCATGTATTTCAAGCATTTAACCGCTTACACTTGAACGAGACAAAAGCTTCTTGGGTGATTTTTTCTGATATTTTTGCTGGGCTGCTGCTGTTTTTAGCAATCAGCGGCTTGTTTATGATCAAGGGTAAAAATAGCCCATGGGGCAGCCGCTCTGTATTAGTCATTAGCGGTATGCTACTCCCCGCTGCTTATGTGTTTTTATAAGCTAAAATTTCCTGTTGCCATTCTCGTAAAGAGCAATGGCAAGATTATTTTCATTTAATTTAATCCTCACCCACTTTGTAACCCAGCTTTTTTAAAATAACTATTCGCAGAATCCTCACTTTGCTTACGCATTTTATAGCAGCTCAAAGTGTGTTTACTTAGCGATTAAAACCTCTCACCTACCTATTAAAGTTTTCTTTAATGATGGCTTTATTGCTTTTATTTGTGCTCATTTTCATCGAAAAAGTAAAACAACGCTGCCAATTAGAACCTAAAAAAGGGATTAATTTAGTTATAATCTTTGATCTGATTACAATTATTTATTACTAGATAAAATAAAAAACAAAACACCTTCAACCTACAAAAGGTAATTAAATTGTAAAGTAAATTAATGATTTATTATTATTGATATTGAGAATCACTATCATTACGATCCCGATTCAAATTAACTGAGAAGGAATTGAGTCGTGAATCAATTAGCCCCCGTGCTTAATACTCATTCATCAATAAATGTTGATGAACAACCCCAAGCATTTATTTTTAACGAAAATAATTTGCTCAAATATGAGATGGCTTCAATGCAAACACTGTCGCTTATCCATCAAGCACTGCGTTCAGCAAAACAAGTTCATTCTGGTGTCTGTCATAAGGAGCTGAGTAAACAAATTGCCAGTATTGAACTAAATCAACCTCTCAATAACGTTGAGCAAGCGCTAGGCGAAGTAAAATCTCTATATTTAGATCATGCAGTCTACTTTCATCATCCAAAATATGTTGCCCACCTAAACTGCCCCGTTGCTTACCCTGCGGTAATAGCCGAACAGTTATTAACTGCTATAAATTCTTCGTTAGACACTTGGGACCAAAGTGCTGGCGGGACGCTCATTGAGCAAAAGTTAATTGACTGGAGTATCGAACGCATTGGCTTAAGTGCTACTGCCGATGGCATATTCACAAGTGGCGGCAGTCAATCTAATTTAATGGCGCTGTTACTTGCTAGAGACCATGCTGCAGAGCGCTTGTCTGGACACCTTATTCGCGATTTTGGTTTAAGTCCTGATGCCCATCGCTACCGTATTTTTTGTTCTGAAATCAGCCATTTTAGTATTCAAAAGTCAGCCGCTTTACTGGGCCTTGGCTACAACGCGGTTGTTCCGGTTACAGTTGATAAAGAATTTAAAATGGACCTAACCGCACTTGATACAGCTATTAATGAGTGTAAAGCACAAGGCAATATTCCTATAGCGCTTGTTGCTACTGCAGGCACAACTGACTTTGGTTCAATAGACCCTATAGATAAGCTAAAAGCGCGGTGCAAAGCTGATAATTTATGGCTTCATGTCGATGCCGCTTATGGCTGTGGACTACTTGCTGCAGACGATCACCGTCACTTACTCAATGGCATTGAACAGGCTGACTCGGTGACGTTAGATTACCACAAATCATTCTTACAACCTGTCAGTAGCAGTGCATTTATTGTTGCTAATAAAAAACAATTTAAACATTTAACTCATCATGCTGATTATTTAAATCCATTTAACGACAACCCACAAGCAGCGCCAAACCTTGTTGATAAAAGCATTCAAACGACTCGCCGTTTTGATGCCTTAAAACTTTGGCTAACTTTACGCATTATGGGCCACGAACAGATTGGCAAAGTGTTTTCTTCTGTTATGGCATTAGCCCGTAGTAGTTATGTGGCGCTCAAACAAGACCCTGAATTTGAGCTAATTCACCAACCTGAACTGAGCACCTTAGTGTTTCGCTTTAACGATAAAAACCTCAGTGATGAGCAATTAAACCTGCTTAATTATCAAATTAAAGATGAGCTATTCAAACAAGGTGAGTGTGCCATTGCTCGCACCAAATTCAGAGGTATCAACTACTTAAAGTTCACGTTACTTAATCCAAACACACAGATTGAAGACATTAAAAGTATTGCAGCTGATATTAAAGCCTGCGCCTACAGCATCAAGGCACGCCTAAAAGTTGAGGAAACTAGCCATGAATAAAGTATACGATTTAATTGCCGTGGGTCTTGGTCCGTTCAACCTCAGTTTGGCATGTTTAGCTGAACCAATTGAAACACTTGATTCGCTATTTTTAGAGCAACGTGATGAATTTAATTGGCATCCTGGGCTGATGCTCGATGGTGTTACGTTACAAACACCGTTTATGTCGGATTTAGTTACATTGGCAGATCCAACCAATCCATACAGCTTTTTAAACTATGCGAAACAACAGGGTAAGCTGTATCAGTTTTATATTCGAGAAAGTTTCTTTTTACTGCGCGAGCAATACAACCAGTATTGCCAGTGGGCAGCAAGCCAATTAAGTAACATACAGTTTGGCCATAAAGTCATTCATAGCCAGTTTGATCAAACAAAGCAGCTCTATGTACTCACTGTTGAATCTGCAAAGCAAACAAAAACGCTTTATTGTCGTCACTTGGTACTGGGCACAGGTCCCTCACCTTATTATCCACCCGCTGTTCAGGCAGAAGATACACAGCTCTGCCATGCCACAGAATATCTGTTTAGACGGGATGAATTAGTAAATAGCAAGAGCATCACTGTGATTGGCTCAGGGCAAAGTGCTGCTGAAGTATTTTATGATTTGTTGTGTGACATTAAACAGCATAACTACCAACTCAATTGGGTAACGCGAGCGCCGCGTTTCTTTCCTCTTGAGTACACGAAACTCACGCTAGAAATGACCTCTCCTGAGTATGTTGATTACTTTTATAACCTAGAACAGACAACCAAACAGGAGTTACTAGCCAAGCAACGTAATTTATACAAAGGCATCAACTCAGAGTTAATTAATCAGATTTATGATCAGCTCTATCAACTTGATATTCAAGGTGTGAACCGCGCAAGGTTACTAACCAACAGCGAGCTCATTAAAAAACAAGGCAGTAAGTTAGTTTTTAGACACAGTGAACAGCAGGCTGAATTTAGCTTACATAGTAATCAGGTCATTATGGCAACAGGCTTTAGTTATCAGCTACCCGATTTTCTAAGTGGCTTAATGAGCGAAATAAATTGGCTAGATAACGGGTGTTTTGCTGTTGAGCGAAATTATAGTATCGACAAGCTACAAAGGCTGTTTGTACAAAATGCTGAGCTACATAGTCATGGTTTTGTAACGCCAGATCTAGGCATGGCCTGCTACAGAAACAGCCATATTCTGCGCTCAATCTTAGGTTATGCACCCTACCCTGTTGAAACACAAATTGCCTTTCAAGAGTTTGGTTTACCCGATGTTGTCAACGAAAAACAGAAGCAAATAGCATGAAACAACCCGCATTAAAGTCAAGCTTGGTGCTGCTGACGATTATATCTGTTGTTTGCGACACCATGATTTTGCCCTTTTACCCGCAGTTTTTTAGTGCCCAATTTGGTTTGCAATCAAGTAATCACATTGGTGCCTATATTGCTGTTTGCTGCATCACTGTGATGTGTGCTTTCCCTGTATGGGCGAAAATAGCGCAGCACGTGCACGAACTGTATTTATGGGTGATCACCCAAATAATGGCAGGGCTATTGGGTGTTGCGTGCTTTTACAGCGAAAACGTGTGGAGCTTTTGGCTGTTATCACAGCTCATGCTGGTATTTAAAGCAAGTTACCTGCTTATTTATCCCTTTGTTCTAAGTATCGAAGAAAAACAACAGCACCTCGGTGTCGTTGCTTTATTTAGCGTGCTTTTACACTTTGGTGGTATTGGCGGTGCTTTATTAGGTGGCTTGATCATCCAAAGTATTGAGCCGCGCTTTTTATATTTAGTGATGGCTGCAGGTGACTGCTTACAGGTTATGCTCTGCTTGTATTTAATTTACTTATTAAAAGTAAGCTACAAGCCACGGGAATTAACCGCATCATCAGTAAAACGACAGCGTTTCCCTGGCTACATTATTCGCTTAGGGGTTATATCTATGGGCGTGTACTTCAGCATGTTCTTAGCAACGCCATACTTTACGCTACTTTGGCAACAAGTAAGCGAATTCAGCAACGCTCTTTTAGCTGGCGCTGTGTTTGCTATCCCTGCTTGGGTTGCGCTTGTCATTTTGATTACAACCAGAAACAAAGCCGCAACCAATAAGCACAGTAAAACAATCGCTTATGCACTTGTGTTGAGCAGTATCGGCCTATTTATACAACTTAGTTCACACTGGCAATGGCTTGTGTTCGGCCGTGTTGTATTTGCTATTGGGCTATTTTTACTAACTGTGCGTCTACAAGTCATGTTGTTTGCAATGAGCGAACCACGTTTTTACTCAAGCGACTTTGCCAAGCTTCATTTTATGCAAAATATCGGTGTCATCTGCGCCTCATTTTTAGCGGGAGATTTAGTATCTCGCTTTGAACTTAACACCCCATTACTGACGGGTTCTGTCGGCTTTGCCATCACTTTATGTTTGTTTTATCTGCTTTTTTTACGCAACAAACATACCTCAACAGACCCTATTCACAGTTATTAATTTTTAAGAGAATACAATTATGAAAAACATCACTGAAACTCCTATCAAGCACGCTTTGCTTGGTGATGTAAAAATCAGAACATTAAACCCTGAACACGATCTAACGATTATTACCCCTTGGCTTAAACACCCCCAAGCCCAGTTTTGGGGAGCAATGGAACATTCACCCGAAGAAATTTTAGAATTTTATACAACACTCAATAAAGATGAGGCTCAACAAGCCTATTTGCTTGAAATAAACCAAACACCGATTGCTTTAATTGAGATTTACAAACCACAAATACTAAAACTTGAGAACCACCTAGCGCTTAAAAACGGCGATTTAGGCATGCATATTTTACTCGCTCCAAAGCAGTTCTCTGTGGCAGGGTTTAGTCTTGCTGTTATGCAGTCGGTGTTAGAGTTTATGTTTAATACCCTCGCCTGTGAGCGAGTGATTGTGGAGCCAGATGTAGCCAATCATAAAATTCATAGCCTTAACTTAAAGGCAGGTTTCAGTCATCATAAAGTTATAAAATTGGGTGAGAAAACCGCATTACTTGGTAGTTTAGAAAAAGATCATTTTAATTACTTACAGCATCTTTCGTCTCGATTCGACATTTCAAAGCAAGGGCCTGCAGTGCAACAAGCAACGCCCTCTAGCAGTACTTCTCACCTAGACCAACAGGCTTGGCAATACGCAAATCGTTTACTGATTGCCAAAATGCTCAGTGAGTTTTATCACGAACGACTGTTTAGCTACGACAGTGACAAACCTAACCATTACGTGTTGCATACCATGGGTGGGCAAAGCTATCAGTTTAAAGGTGAATCAATGCTGCTTAATCACCTACAAGTTGAGCCAAATAGCATTACTAAAATGGCGCTTGATCACAGTCAACCATTAGACGCTATCGCGTTTGTGCTTGAGTTTAATGACAAGTTAAACATAGATAAATCAATGCTTGGCACCTATCTCGAAGAACTCGCGAGCACACTCAGTGGCTTTGCATTTAAATTTAAAAATAATCGCTATAGCGCTCAGCAATTAGCAGACGCAGATTTTCAAGTGATCGAAACCCAAATGACCATGGGTCACCCAAGCTTTATTGCAAACAATGGCCGCATTGGTTTTAACTCACAAGATTTTCACCAATATACCCCAGAAGCCGCAAACCCATTTCAAATAATATGGCTTGCGTGCCACAAACAGCATACCACCTTTAAAAGTACCGATGATTATAAATACGAAAGCTTGATTGCCGATGAGCTTGATGTAGCTGAGCGTTTGCGCTTTGAAAAAGCACTGACTGAGCAAGGTTTAAAGCCAAGTGACTATCTATTATTTCCTATGCACCCATGGCAGTGGTTCAACAAATTAGTCCATGTTTATAGCTATCATATCTCGCAAAAACACATTGTGTGCTTAGGCTACTCGCAAGATAGTTATTTACCGCAGCAATCAATTCGTACCCTGTATAACATCAGCAAACCACACAAATGCTATGTTAAAACCGCCTTATCGATTTTAAATATGGGCTTTATGCGGGGCTTATCGAGCGCCTATATGAAAGTAACTCCGGCAATAAATCAATGGTTGTTCGACTTAGTAAACCAAGATAGCTATTTAAAATCACTGAAGTTTCAACCTTTAAGAGAAGTCGCAACCCTTGGCTTTGATGAGCAATATTACACTCATCCTGCGCTTGGCGATAACCCTTATAAGAAAATGATGGCGGCTCTTTGGCGTGAAAATCCCGCTCAATACATGGACGAGAATGAAAGCCTTGCCACTATGGCAAGTCTGCTTCATATCGATAGCGAAGGCCGTTCATTTGTAAGTGCTAAAATTGCCAAATCGGGGCTAAGTGCTGATAAGTGGCTAGCCCACTACTTACAGGCTTATATGACACCATTGCTACATTGTTTTTACCAGTATGATTTAGTCTTTATGCCACATGGTGAAAACCTCATCGTTCGATTTAACAATCATGTTCCGTTAGGCGTATTCATTAAAGACATTGGTGAAGAAATTGCCTTATTAAATAGTAACATCGAGCTGAATGATGAAATAAAGCGGATTAAGGTAACCATTCCAGAAGGCGTTGCCGTGTTGTCTATTTTTACTGACATTTTCGATTGCTTCTTCCGCTACCTTTCGGCAATTTTAGTAACTGATGGCCTACTGACCGAGCAACAATTTTGGCAAGCCGTCGCCGATACAATTGTTCAGTATCAGGCGAGCCACCCAGCGCTAAAAGACAAGTTTGCTGAGCATGATTTATTTGCTGAGTCATTCCCATTGTCTTGCTTAAACCGCTTACAGCTGCGTAACAATCAACAAATGGTTGATATAACCGACCCAGCTTCAAGCTTGCAGTATGCAGGTGATTTACAAAACCCATTGGCGCAATATGCACTTGCAAACACAACAGCATAATAAGCTTGAGTTAGCCTTACGTCAGCAGTGCTCACTGCTGACGTTCTTAACTCCAACAATTGATGAACAATGGTTTAGTAGTCAATGTTTAACTAGCAAGCAATTAACCGATTTGGCTAACGCTATAAAATTAAGAGGGGCAAATGTTACTGAGGGATATGTCGCAATCAATCTCTACTTACAACTGAGCTGGCAAGTTATTTACTTATTAGTAGCCAGTGTAGAGCACCTTGGTTGCATTCCTGATCTGGTCAATATTAAGCAGCGGGTAATGGGCTCACATATTTATGGTTTGACTAATTTAAATATCATGGCTCAACAAGACTCTTTTAATAATGCAGATTTGATTGAACTGGCAGCCAATCATTTATTTGACCACCAGCATGCTTGGAATGATAACCTGCCATTGCAATACAGGCTAAATAAAGGATTATTAAAACGTTTACAAAGTGATACTTTCCACGCAGCGTTAATCGCTTGCTGGCCAGAGAAATCGATAGAATTTATAGCAAAACGTTTTCAACCATGGCAAAAGCTATGTGGTAAACATCGCTTTCGTGATCAAAACAATACGCTGACATTTATGCGTAAAACCTGCTGCTTACACTACCAACTTGTAGCCGCTGATTATTGCGCTAACTGCCCGTTAAACAAAAAAGGCACTAGCGCTTGCTAATGCCTTTTTCTCGAAAAACCGAACCTAGAACCTAAATTCAACGTTTACATTTGCCGCAGTCTCGCTTTCACTGCGATCAAACCAGTTCATCGATTTATAAACTGCTTCACCTGTAATAGCGAACCAATGCGTAAATGCATATTCAAGTGCGATGCTGACACCAGCATTATGACCGTCGTGATCAGCACTAAAATCAAGGCATTGCTCTGGCGTATCACTACATGCTCCCGATAAAAATACATCACCTTCCTCTGTACGGTAATACATCTGGGTATAATCAACATCAATAGAGCCTTTTTGATAAAAGACACTGCCGTATAGCAAGGCTTTTGAGCTTAAACGGTATCCTGAAATAAGTGCAATATCATAAGTATCGTGCGACAAATCCCAATCATAGGTATCGTCATCATAATTACCCGCTAATAGTGGACCATACCCCGCATCTTCACTGCGAATATAGCCTAGGCTGACGGCCATAGAGAAGTTTTTCTCGACGGCCGATTCTAAAGGGCTGCCATAAAACTGATGCTTAATAGCGTATTTTTCATAATCATGATCGCCACCAATACCAACCCCTACGGTAAGCTCCGTCGAATAACCTAAGGTCATACTCATCGAAGTCGTTAACGCTGTACTCGTTGATGTACTCTCGCTGGTATCTTTCGCAATGATCTTGCTTGTATCTGTACCGACAGTTGCACGAAAATGAAAGGGATCACTGTTGATCTCTGGGCTCTCAAAGCGGGCCATCGATACACCTGTTTCGGTTGTCGATTGACAGCCTGCTAATAAACCTAAAGCTATAAACGCCAAAAAAGGCTTTAACGTTTTCACGTAATTTCCTTATATATTATTATTTTAACGCGAAGATTTTAGACTAAGGCCTTATAGCTCGCAATAAATTAATAACAAAAAAGGTACAAACTCTATTATTAAGCGCGTTCGTCCTTAGGTGATTCCATTACCACATGAGTTGTAATGGTACGTACCTGTGGTATTGAGCCTAGCACATCAGCATGAAACGCTTTATAGGACTTAAGATCCGCCGTCTCGACTCTCAGCAAATATTCAAACGAGCCAGTTACATTGTGGCACTCTTTTACTTCATCAATAAACTCAAGAGCGTGTTCGAATGCTCGCTGAGATACTGTTGAGTGCTCATTTAAACCAACCCCAACATAAGCGATAAATCCTAGGCCAACAGCCTGATTATTTATAACCGCCCGATACCCCGCAATAACCCCAAGCTTTTCTAGCTCTTGCACTCTACGAAGGCATGCCGAAGGTGATAAACCCACTTTATCTGCCAGCTCGGCATTGGCAATTCGGCCATTGCGCTTAAGCTCATGCAATATTCTGTCGTTAATTTTATCTTTTTTCATTTTTGATTGTGAAATTTAAATACACACAACAACATTAAGCGCAAAAATTGCGCGCATTACAACTTATAATTGCATCTAAATTCAAATGGAGAGATAGCGATGAGTTTTGAAATTTTAACAGCCTTGGCATTATTTGCTTTGGTGTCATCAATTACCCCAGGGCCAAATAACTTAATGTTGATGAGCTCAGGTGCTAACTTTGGCTTTAAAAGAACCACACCACACTTACTTGGCGTGACGCTTGGCTTTATGTTGATGCTGGTTTTAGTAGGCCTTGGCATCATGCAGCTATTTGACTTATTTCCACCAAGCTATTTGATATTAAAAATATTTTGTATTGCTTACTTACTCTATCTGGCGTTTAAAATTGCCACAAGTAACGCACAACAAAAAGCCAGTAGTGAGAGTAAGCCGTTTACTTTTATTCAGGCTGCACTATTTCAATGGGTAAACCCAAAAGCGTGGGCAATGGCATTAAGCGCGGTAAGCTTATATGCCCCAGACAAAAACCTCACCTCAGTGTTAATCGTAAGCCTCGTATTTGGCTTAATTAACCTGCCTTGTGTCAGCTCGTGGACTTTACTTGGCGAAAAACTACAACACTGGCTCGCCAGCCCAAAGCGCTTAAAAGCATTTAACTACCTAATGGCAATACTATTAATCGCTTCAGTGATGTTTAGTTTGTTTTAATTTGAGCAAGCTTTGCTTTGCTTTGCTTGGCTTGGCTTATATTTCACACGGCACTAAAAAGTCGACATGGTAATGCTCATCATGTCGCACTCTGGATGGTTTAGTTGAAAACTGAATATGCGCTTTTAAATAGTCGGCATACTTGGTTTTATAAAGCCCAGCTTGCAAGGTTGGGTCAAAGATCACTCGCCAAAGATCGTAACCTTTTGCTGTTGCCGATTTATGCAGCTCAACAATATGAGCTGCTAAAGCGGTGTAATCAATCTTAAACTGTTCAAACTGGCCTTGTTTATCAAATTCAATATCGTAGCCAAAACGATTAAACACATGTGTAGGCAAATGAACTGATAGCCCCTTTTCGTTAACAACCGGTGTCATAAAATCAACAGACAAACCATTTTGATGGGTTTTATGCGGACTAAATTTCCCGCCATTTTCTAAGCCCGTTTCAGCGTATTTGTATCGTTTATCTGGATGGGATTTCTGGAGCGCTTGGTAGGCATCAACAATAATGTTTTTTACCTGCGAATGAACATACGTACGTCCTGCCAGCTCAGCCACTTTGCTGTAGCTGGTAAAGTTGTTACCTTTGCTGGGTAGTTTTACTGCATTACGTACATAGCCATTGGCAGACGTTCCACCACATACACTGTTGGCCAAAACTGGCCCAGAACAAAAAAATAAGGCTAAAACAAAACTCTTTTTCATCGCAGTGGTATCTTTAAAATTTAAAGTTTAAAGTTTAGCGACCTGTGAATGAACAAAAAGTGAAATCTCTGTCTAGCTTTCAATAAGTTAGCTAATTTGATTGAAAAAAGTTAAAACTTTTTGGAATAAACCTTTCGCCCACTCGTTACCTCTATGTCAATTCGCAAAAAAGAGGACGAGACAATGACAAATTTAAAACAATCACTTATCGCAATCTGTGTCGTAACTGCAACAGGCTTTTCAGCGGCTTCATCAGCAGCTAACGTGCAACTATCAGTCGCATCTGAACAGCAAACAGCCAGTGATAATCAAGTTTCGACTAGTTCAAACCAAGCATCGTCGAATACGACAATGATGCAATCAACTCAACTGTCAGGCTCAGCAACAACACAAAATTCATCAGTTGGTGTGAATACTGAAAGTTCAAATAGCGGACAAGCAAATAATCAAACAACGATTGAAAACGATGAACAGCAGCCTGCTGAAACAATGCCCGAGCTTGGTTTAACAAACTCAGTATCAAGCGCTTCTCAAGCAGCCAATACCGTAGCGCTAGCAGTTGAGTCAATGCTGTCAACTGCGACAACTGCTGTTAGTAATGTGGCCGTCGCTAACACAAATTCGAACATAACCAACGCAATGCAAAATCAATTGAGTCAGCAAACAGATGTATTAGCGTCTTTAGAGCCTAGTGAGCTAAGCACTGCAGGCTTAAGTCAGGCCTCGCAAATCACTAATGACCTGCAATCATCACTGACTAGCAATGTACAACAAGCTGCAATGAACTCTGTACAAAGTAGTGTTGAGCAAACCATTTCATCAACTGTTAGCAACAGCGTTAACCAACAAGTTGCTGAGCAAATAACCGCAGCGACAACTACCGAAGTCGTTAATAACATTCAAAACAGCCTGAACTTAGGCCTTTAACCAATAACGTGCCGGGTTATCACTCGGCGCTCCTTTAGGAGATTATTATGCGTACAATTAATAAGCTCATCACCTTAAGTGCGTTAACCACAAGCATTCAAGTGTTTGCTACGGATGCAACTTTTCATGCTGATGCACAAATTGGCTTAACAACTAACTCTGATTTAGCCATTAAAGAGTTAGATGATATTTCTTCACAAAGTGATACAGGTTCAATACTTAAAGCTGGTGTTAGTGCTGAGTTACATGCAACTAACAACCTCAAGTTCACACCAAGTTATCGATACGAGCAAACCAATTATCACCAGCTTGACCAGTATGACTTGGCATTGCATCAATATAGCCTTGATTCTAGCTATAGCATTTCTGGTACTGATGTAGGTATACGTTATGACGGTGCTTTAGCAAAAGTAGCAAAAGAAACATTTTTAACCTTGGATCAGGTAAGTTTGTATGTTGGCCATTACGTTAATCCAACAACCTATCTGCGCACTGCGATTAGGGCATCAGATAAACAATTCGCCACACAGTCAATGCGCGATGCAAAAGGGTTAGGGCTTGATTCAAACCTGTATTACTTTATTAATCAGGGTAAAACGATGCTGCTTTTAGGCGCTAGTTTAGATAGAGAAAATGCTGATTCAGAGCAATTTAACTTTAAAAGTTGGGGCTTAAATACGGGCATCACTCATCGTTTTAAAGCGTTTGATATAAGCAATAAAGCAGGATTAAGCTGGCGCTATCAAGATAAAAACTACCAAGAAGTTATCAACCAATCACTTACACAAAGCGAGCCATCACGGGATGAAAGTCGCAGTGTAGTCAGCGCATTTTGGCAGCTTTCTGTTTTTGACTCTTTGCAAATTGTTACTGAAGCAGAGTACGGCGATTATCAATCTAAGCTGGCAGCAAACACCTATACCCAAAGCATTGCTTCGCTGTCATTAAAAGCCAGCTTTTAATCAATTACACCATGTCCAAACACCGCATCTTTGCCCACTTCACCTAAATCATTCGCTTGTTGCTGTAACGCGTGGTAAATGTTTTTAGGAGTTGTATTAGGCCTTGCCGCTAAACATGCAGCCGCCGCTGAAATACGCGGCGCGGCAATAGAGGTTCCAGATTCCCGACCAAGATCCCCTCCAGCTTTTAACGTCATGACATTGACGCCTAATGCTGCAAAATCAATATAATCACCTCTGTTTGACCAGCGATAAATTCGCTTTTGGCTATCCAGTGCCGTGACAGCAATGACATGTTGGTATGCCGCAGGGTAAAGTGGCAGCGCAGCAGGTCCTTCATTGCCTGCAGCCGCCACTAAAGTTACTTTTTTAGCCGCTGTGGCATTAATTGCTGCCGCTAAAATAGCGTTGTCGGGCCCTGTAAAACTCATATTGATAACAGGCACCTCGTTAGCAACCAACCAATTAAGTGCGTCAACTATTGCAGCTAATGTCGCCCCTTGTGATAAATCAGACTGCTGATAAAACACCGCCGCGCTGTATAATGTTGCCTCAGTTAATAACGGCATGAGCTGCCCATACTTACCGACCAAAACGCCAGCAACCGCAGTGCCGTGCAAATCGGGTGATACTAAGTCATTTGTAAGAAATGACTGCGTTTTTATCTGTGTATTACTAAATCCCGGATGAGTCGTGTCAATCGCACTATCTATCATGCCTATTTTTACAAACCAGTCACACATTGCTGTAGGCTTTGATGAAGGCGCTTCTTGCTGAGAACCATTTTGCGCTTGATAAATATGATTTCTATCCAATAACGATGCATCATCGAGTGAAAGTAAACGTTGCAAATGCGCTTTTGAATCGTAATTGGCCGGGACAACAAACCGAACTAATGACAAACCTAATGACGTGTATTGTTTAGTGACGATAATTTGTGCGCCAATTTGTAAGAGTTTTGCCTGATGCTGTTCATTCGCCAGCATTATCCACTGCCTTTCAACTGCACGAAAACCATGCTCAACATCGACTTCAACAAATGCAGGAGCCTGTAACTGATTGAGTATCTCTAGCCTTTTAGGTAGCGAGGTCACAATTGCTGTTGCGTCGTCGATTAACTCATGTTTGCGTATGCTTTCTACTTGGCTAGTGATGCGCGGTTCAAGTTGATTAACAACAGGATCTATCTGCTCTATCACACCATTTATTGGCTTAATAGTCGCTGCTGATAGCGTACTTGAAGTAAACAACAAACTACTTAAAATGACTGATTTCAATTTCATGTTACAGTGACTTCTCATTTAGTTAGGTATTACTATAACGTTTCAGTGAAAGAAAAATTGCATTTATTGGGAATAAAACTTTTTCTTGCCCGTTATAGTAGTGTGAGTTGGCTGAATCATTGATGAGTTGTTTCATTAATCGGCCCTTGCCCTAACCAATAAGGGAAACTATGACAAATACAGTAACCAGTTTATTACCAGCGCTGCGACGTTTTGCATTTTCGCTTACCGGCAATCAAGCAGATGCCGATGATATTGTACAAATGACCATCGAGAAACTTTTACAAAAAGGCATGCCCGATGATATTGAACCACTAAAATGGGCATTCAAGATCTGTCGAAATGTTTGGATCGACGAATACCGCTCGCAAAAAGTGCGCTTAAAGGCAGTTCAAAATACTGAACTTCAAGAACCCGTCTGTGACGATGAACAAGAGAGTTTCGCTACCCAAGAGACTTTGCAACGAGTATATAACGCTTTAACAAGCTTACCAGATGAACAGCGCGCTATAGTATCTCTCGTGGCAGTGCAAGGTATGGCTTACAAAGATGTTGCGCACACCCTCGAGATACCTGTTGGCACCGTGATGAGTAAATTGTCACGAGCCAGAGCCGCACTTTATCAATTAATTAAGCCTGATTTCACCAAGGAAAACGCATGAAGATTGATGACCAAACACTCAGTGCTTTTTTAGACAATGAATTACCAGCAAACGAAATGGAAGCAATACGTAATGCAATTGCTGAAGATGAGCAACTCGCTTTACGCCTAGCTGAACTATGTGAAGTTGACATGCTAGTTAAACAACACGCAGCGCAGATTGATATAATGCCCTTGTCTGATGAACTTGCACAAACAATCGAGCAACATAATAAAGAGAATGTCGTTTCGCTATCCAAATGGCAGCAAATTAAACTTGCCGGACGCAAACAAATGGCCGTTGCAGCAAGTATTGCAGTGCTTTTTACAGTCGCTATTGCTAGCTTTGTTCAACAACAAGGTTTGGAACAACCCATTGCCAACGCATTAGATCAAAAACTGAGTGGCGACAACACGGTAATAGATACAAACAGAAGCCTAACTGCTCAGCTTAGCTTTGTTAATACTAATGGCGATTTTTGCCGTCAATACACGCTGTATTCTAAAAGTACCCAGCAAACACATATTGCTTGTAAACAACAAGGAATTTGGCAGCTTCATGCATCGAGCGAGCAACGCGCAATGTCAAGCCAAAGCTATCGCTTAGCAAGCAAAACACCTGCGCTTGATAGTTACATCGACGAGCACATTCAAGGCCAGCCGTTAGATCGTAACGCAGAACAACAAGCACTGACTAACCATTGGCAATAAGCGAGACAATCATGAAACACGTGTTATTAGCTTATTTCGCCATTGTATTAATTGGCTGCACCAGCAGCCAACATTCGACCGATAAAAGTATACCAGGCCTAACAACTAAGCAGCTCGCAGATAATCAATATATCCTTCGATACGAAACTCGTCACGGTTCAAAGCGCTCAGCGCTTGAGCAAAGTATGCTGCAAGCCGCCAACATTACGATAGACACCGGTTATGACTGGTTTCTCGTTGCCGAGCAGGCAGTTGATGTAGAACGCTCCAAGCCCACTAACAAACCTCGTTTCGAGCAAAGAGCCCACTGCGGTTTGTTAACGTGCACAAGTCAAACTTCGCCAGCACTGCATGTGTCAACGCTATTAGAGCGTACAATCGTCACACGATTAACAATCATTTTAGGAAAAGGCATAAAACCAAGTGAAAAAGCGCATGATGCATACACGCTAATTGAGGGAGGCGACAACACACAAAACTAACATTTAAAGGTGGGTAATTTTTCTTGTGCTAAGCTTTATTTACCTAGAGCTTTTCAGTGCAACTCATGGCTAGTAACGTAGAGAATTACTTTTACCACGGCTTTTTTATCTTCTTACTTATCACGGTAGTAACCTGTTCCATTATAGCCACGCGCCTGATGCGCAGTAGTTTTAATAACCGCTCGATTTGCTTATTTAACCTGTTTTTTTACCTCGGTGTCATTGGCTTTGCATGGCTGTGGATCCAAGACTTATTAGACCTTGCACCAAGTTTTCGCTCTGGCGTGGTGATTTATATGATTTCCATGACGTTGCTACAATTATCCATTTATAACCACGACGAACCTAGCCGATTTAATAAGATAATTATTGCGCATGGTGCTATTTTTTCTGTATTTGCCCTGCTCACTCAAAATATAAATCAACTCGCCCTTGTCGAAGCCAGCTTTACATTAAGCGTGTTACCGGCACTTATTTACTTCACCACTAAACGTGCTGTATGTGAAAAGAATATTGGCAACACTGTGTTGTCAATGGCGCAATGCATTTTACTATTAGTGCCCATTTCACAGCTAAGTATTATTACCCATGAACATAACTTAGCGACCTTGTATTCGTTGACCGTCATTGCCCATGCAACCGTGTTTGTTATGACTGGGCTAGGTCTCATCACCACCCTGTTGGTGGATGAAAAAAAGCGTTATTTGGAATTGTCTTTAAAAGATCCGCTTACCGGGCTCTACAATCGCCGCGGGCTGCAATTCATTATTGAACAACAGCAACTATTCAGCCCAAGCCAAACATCTAGTTTATTTGCCTGCGTTGTTGATATTGATTACTTCAAACGGATTAATGATAGCTATGGTCACGATGGCGGTGACCTAGTCCTCGAAGTGTTCTCTGATCTAATGAAACACCATTTAAATAAAGGTGACTTATGTTGCCGCCTTGGTGGTGAAGAATTTTTACTGTTGTTCTTTGCTACCGACATCAGCTCGGCTAAGCAATTTTTAGAGGGCCTACGTAAAACATTTGAAACCAGTCAAATAGCTTATCGAGAACATCGTATATCGGTTACTGCTAGCTTTGGTTTAACCAATTGGCAACCAAATGACAGCTTTGAAAGCTTAGTAAACCGCGCAGACAAAGCTGTTTATGCAGCGAAGAATAATGGTCGTAATCGCATAGAAACCAACAGCCAAAACAAGGAATAAATGACTAGGGACACTACGAAAACAAATACCTTTCTATCAATCTTGTAAATTCGAACTCTGCCACTATAATTAGCTCGTGCTTATACTTAACTTGCAATATGTAGTGCTATGTCTTTAAAAGTATTATTAAATTTTAAATTAAACTGGGTGTTTTTGTGCGCCAGTTTTTGGTTTTTTTCCCTACCAATTCAGGCTAAATATGTGGTGGCTGTTGTGGGTAAAACTAAAAACGATAGCTTTTATCAGCAAGCTTTTAAAGGCTGTGAGCAATTTGCAAAACAGCATCTCGATTTTGAATGTATTTACGACGGCCCCAAAGATTTTCAAGATATTCGCACGCAAGTATTAGTGATCACCGATCTTGTTCGCAGAAATAATATTAGTGGTTTATTAATCGCAACCACAGATTCCAATTACCTTGTTGAAAGAGCATTAAAAAAGTTACACGATAACCAGATCCCAGTGATCACTTTTGACTCTGATCTGCTTGAGGAAGATCAGCAGTACCGTTTAGCTTATGTGGGTACCAATAATTTTGATTATGGTGTGGCCTTGGGGAACGAATTAAAAAAATTCACCAACAAGGCAAATAATCAAGTGTGTATTCAATCAGGGCATTCAACAACGCCTAATTTAAACAAGCGTATTGAAGGCGTTCGCTATGCCTTATCAGGGCAAACAGAGAAACGTTTAAGCGGTGAAAATGGCTGGAGTGAATTTGACCGTTGCCCTTTATATAGCTTAGGTAAGCGAGGGGTGTCACTCGGTCAACTCGACAAACTGCTTAACCTTGAAAATCCACCACTATTTCTAGCGGTAGCCGGTTTTGCTCAATTTAACCCTAACTATGCAAACGTGATTGCTAAACATAAACAACGTATTGCCAATCAAGAAGTGGTGATTGTTTCTGCCGATACTGAGCAAATGCAATTAGCAGTATTACAGCAAGGATTATCATCGGCCAATATTGGTCAAAACCCTTTTGAAATGGGCCGACTTTCTGCCGAGTTGATGTATCAATACCTCACTAAAGGTGAACGCCCAGCTAAGTCTCACTATTATTTAGACTTTCATTATTGTCAGCAAAGTAATGCTGGCACTTGCACCGTTAATCACTAAAACTTTGATCTCACTAAAGTGCAATTAACTCGATAAGCGCTAGACTTACCACAACTTGATTAATTGTAAGGATGTAGCCATGACACACCTAGTTAGTGATTTGATGACGCCAGACCCATTCGCCATTAGCGCGCAAAATACCCTGCATGATGCTCATAATCTAATGAAAGAGAAAAATGTCCGTCATATCCCAGTGATCAATGAGCACGGTGGTTTAGTTGGCATGTTAACGCAAAAAATCATGATTGCTCAGGTAATGAATATCATGGCTAATTACAGCGCCAGCGCTCTTGAACGCAAGGAAAAGCAAACCAAAGTAGTTGATATTATGGCTACCGATTTTACCAGTATCTCGCCAGAGCAACCGCTACACGAAGTTGCTAAGTTTTTTGTTGAAAACCGTCATGGCTGCATGCCGGTGGTTGATAAAGATAACAACCTAGTGGGAATTCTAACTTCATCAGACTTTGTTCGTTTAGCGGCGGCATTACTTTCTTAACTCGTAACTTTGTATCTGCACACTGAATTTTTTACAGAAGGTGTGCAGAGTTTTCATACTCCCTCATAACCACAACTACTCCAGCCCAAGATAAAAATCAAATTAACCATTTATATTCAACACTTTATAGTTTTATGATTATCAGGCACAACGCTTGCTTCTATGTAATTACACATGCTTTTTAGATTAAAAGCGAAAGGAAATTTACAGATAATCTCGGAGGAGTAATGAGTAATTCATCATCAAAAGTCGCAGAATTTACAGCACCTGGTGTTAAAGACCAAGCTGCAGCGGACACGATTGCTATTCTAGACCAGCGCATGGTCGCTTTAATCGATTTACACCTCACTTTAAAACACATTCATTGGAATGTTGTTGGCCCTAATTTTATTGGTGTACACGAAATGCTTGATCCACAAGTAAGCGCAGTGCAAGAGATGACTGACACGATTGCAGAGCGTATCGCAACCATGGGCGGCGTACCTGTTGGTACACCTCAATCAATTGTAGAACGCCGTACTTGGCAAGATTATTCAATTGGTAAAGGCTTAGTGACTGACCACCTAACAGCGCTTGATAAAGTGTATAATGGTGTTAATAAAGACCACCGTGCAGCTATCGATAAGCTTGGTGAGCTAGACCCTGTTTCTGAAGATATGATCACAGGCCAACTGGCTGACTTAGAACAATTCCAATGGTTTGTTCGTGCACATATCGAATCGTCTACCGGCGAATTGAAAGGTTAAACCCCCTAGGTCTATCCGAAGACCCCTTGCCCAGCATTTGCTGGGCTTTTTTATGCTTTGTTACAACCAACCTTTATGTTTAAAGAACAAGTAAGGTGCAAAGCCAGACAGCAACATAATGCCAATTGCAAACGGGTAACCCCATGCCCATTGCAGTTCAGGCATGCTGTTAAAATTCATCCCATAGATACTGGCGACAACGGTCGGCGGTAAAAACACCACTGAGGCAATAGAGAAGGTTTTTATAATTTGGTTTTGTTCGATGTTAATAAAACCCTGAGTCGAGTCCATTAAGAAATTCACCTTATCAAACAAAAATGTACAGTGAGACATAAGGGTATCAATATCGAGTACAATTTCACGTAGTGATTCGCGATCTTCTGTCGGCGCTCCTAGATGGCGCAGTAAAAACGAGATATTCCGGCGCGTATCCATCAAACATAAACGAACTTTACCGTTATTATCTTCAAGGCGCGAAATTCGACTAACAGCTTCTTCTAAGTCTGAGTCATCCTCTTCAAGTACATAGGCACTGAGTTTTTCTAACTGGTGATGCATGTCTTCAAGCATATCAGCGTGGTTTTCGACTTTTTGGTCAAATAAAGTCACCAAAAGTTGCTTTGGATTATCACACGCTACCTGCCCTTTCCGAGCACGCAATCGTAAAAGACGAAAATCGGCTAGTTCATCATCGCGGATTGTCAGCAAGCAGTTGTCTTGTAGTAAACAAGCCACGGTTACCGTATTAAAGCGCCCTTCATTTGGTGACATGAAAAGCGCATGCACATGCAAGCCTTCATGGTCGATAAAACAACGGGAAGAGGCCTCGATTTCTTCAACATCATCAGCACCGGGTAAGGTGATATTAAGCGTGCTTGCCAGCGCTTGCCGTTCTTCTTCGGTCGGATTTATGGTATCAATCCAGTGGGCATTTTTAATAGAAGTAACAAGCGGTGTATCAGCAGCTGGCTCAGTTTCTGTGATCACACCTTGGTCTATAGAAAAAAATCGTAACATGCGCCCTACCCTGAATAATCAATGTATAGCAAATACTATAGCTGTTCACGTTAATGAACAATGACAATGCTACTAATTACCGGGTAAAGCAGAAAAATAATTTAAACCTAACATCAATTGCTTATTTCGCTTTTTTGAAGCGCACCACAAGCATACCTATCAAGATGATGCCAAGGCCTAATAAGCAAGGTATAAAAGCACTTTGCAGGGCAACATCAAACGCTAAAAAGTCGGGGTAACCGGTTTGCCAAAGCGTCCATTCATACCCGAGTTTTGATGCAATATGTTCACCGCCGCTACTAAGTACGATAATTGCATCATTGTTATCTGGGTTAATACGAAGCGTGCTATTTATTGCAGGTTCATTTGCGCCGTCATGGCCAAACACAAAATCTCCCGATGCTGTTGGCGCATAAAGCATGGTACCTAGCCCCCAAATTGGTGCGCCTAAGCTAATAGCCAATGGCTCTCGCATGGTACTGATCATTTGCGGGCTTAACTGCCCTGTTTGAGGTGATGTTAAAGCTTGCACTAAAACGATTAAGTCATGGCTACTTGCCAGTAAGCCTGTTGCCGCTGCCGATGCGTATTGAAAATGCCCAGCAACTTGCCCGCTTTTATCATAAGCAGGTGCGATATTGTCTAACTCAGTGAGTACATCGTAACTGGCATCAGTCATATTAACTGGCTTAAAGACGTTATCAGCCATCCAAGTTGCAAAGCGTTGATTCGTTTTCTCTTCTACCAGCAGCTCCAGCATCAAATAGCCGCCCCCAGAATACTGAAAATCGCCCACAGGCTTGGTGACTTTAATTTCACGGACACCCGTTGATGATAGCGGCTTGTTTAGTGACTCAAGCAAGCTTGGTACGGTTTCATTTAGCTCAATATCAGCAAAGCCTAAACCATCACCAAGCCCCGCAGTATGAGATAACAGATGAGCAAGGCTAACAGTTTGATTATCAAACTCTGATTCAGGTAACTGCCAGCCCGTCAGTTGCTCATTAATCGCGCGATCTAAACGAATTTGTTGTTGCTCAGCCAGAGTCATCACGCCATAGGCGGTAATAAATTTACTCAGTGATGCCACGGGGAACAGAGTATTGGCGGTTATTTCATCTTTGCTTTTTGAGTAATCTTGAAAAAACACTTGGCCATTTTCAATCAAAACATAAGCGATGTTTGCGTGTTTGTTGGCAATCAGCGCCTGACTGTTTGCAATAAACTGCTCAGTGTTGCCCGTTTCGGCAATAGGTTTTAAAAACCAGCCACTGACACCACCATATACGCAGGTAGCAGCCCATACAGATGACAAAAATAGCGTTAACAAAATCGTTTTAAACCAGCTCATACCCTATTCCTTGTATTACAACGCGTTGTTAAATCACTTCGATTTGTTCAGGCTTTTTGATAAAGAACACCATTAAAATTAATAATGCTGCTGGGAATAAAAACACATTTAAATAAGCAAAAATCACCGTTAACTGTAAGATGCACATCAGCAACATTAGGATAGAAAACACCGTTAGCAACGATGACATACCATGGCGCTTTGTCAGTAATAAAGCGGCTGTTATCAAACCCACTAACGCATACAAGCCTAAACTCCCAGCAGAGACCGCCATGGCAATAATTGAAATACTTTCTATTACATCATTCGATGCTTTATCACCTGCAACAGCAAGATAAACATCGCATAACACAGTGGCATGAAAAGCTAATACCAGCACCGCAAGCACACATAACAGTATGCGTACACCTTCAACATCGAACATATCTTTTAGTGCCTTGCGTAAACTCAGGTACACGTAAATTTCAAGTGCACCGATGAGCACGAACACAAGGTCTGAAAAGTTTAAGCTTTGTAAATCAAGCTTAAGCGCCTCTCCTAAGCCATCAAGTGTTTCGCCAAAAACTGAGATCCAGTACATGGGAAAAATCACAGCAAGTAATCCTGCTGCTATGCCGGGTAGTAAATAGTCACGGTTGAGCATATGCCCTCCAAAATCCTGTTGCGTTGTAAAGTTATTCGCTATCGCGTTCGTACACCAAAATATCGCCGGGTTGGCAATTAAGCTCTTCACAAATAGCTTCAAGGGTACTAAAGCGGATCGCTTTCACTTTTCCGTTTTTTAGCAATGATAAATTGGTCATAGAAATATCAATGCGCTGAGATAGCTCTTTCAGCTGCATTTTGTTCTTTGCCAATTCTATATCTAGATTGATTCGTATTTTCATAGTCTAAAAAGTACACAGCGGATTTATGATTGTCAAACTTTATTTTACGATTATCATAAAATAAAGAATGAAAAACATAATAACCCAGTAAGTAATTAAACCCATATTTTGACCATTTCAGGCATAAAAAAAGCCAGTAAATACTGGCTTTTCGCTCTATTTATAAGTTAGACATTGGCTTGGTAAGCAGGGATAGCTATCGCCGCTACAATACCCAATAAAAATATGCCACCAATGATCAATACGCCCCAAAATGACCATTGTTTTTGTACTCGTTGAAAATGCTCAACGCTATCCCAACGTTTATTTTGCCATGCCATTTCTCGGCCTTTAAAGCCCAAATACACCGATACAATAAAACCAACATAAGGCACTAAGGCCAATAAGCCAATCCAAGTGCTGTTGCCAATTGCCCAAATCCAACTTAGCAAGAAAGCGCCCCAACTAAAGCCTTTAATGCCCTCGGGTAAATCGTCTACCTTCCCCTGCCCTGAGTTATTTTCAGATGCCATCTGAAGGCTTGCTTCAGGTGGTGTGTAATTATCTGTCATGAGTTTTTCCTTATTATTAATTAAACAGAAACCCTAACTTATAGTACTGAGTGTATTTTAAGCAAGCTAAAGATAAGTACCTAAAGCAGATAATTGTTAGCTGATGTGTTTTGTAACATTAATCTCGTTTCCTTTTCATTTTAAATCACCTAGTCTGGGCACATAACTGCAAGGAGAGAACAATGAAAGACTTACAAAAGTTAGTGGGTAATTTAAATAAATCAGGTGCGCTGAGTGGTTTTTTAGGAGGCGTTGCTGGCGGCGGACTAACGAGCTTAATGGGCGGAAAAAGTAAAAAAAGCAGTAAAAAAACCGTAAAATATGGTGCGCTTGCTGCTGTCGGTGGCCTTGCCTGGAAAGCCTATAAACAATACTCAGAACAAAAAGCGGCTCCAGTTCAGCAAACTAGTTCTCGTGGTTTTGATTTTACCCCCGCCACGCTGCCCGAGCAGTCATTTACTGATGCAATCGACGATAATCACAATGATGGGCAATTATTACTCATGCGCGCTATGATTGCAGCCGCCTATGCAGATGGCCACATTGATGAAACAGAAAGACAAAAAATCTTCGCACAAGTAGAAACAATGCAATTGTCTGTGCAAGAAAAGGCCATGCTGTTTGATGAGCTAAGAAAGCCAATGCAACTGTCAGAGTTAGTTGCCGCTGTGCCTAACGCACAAATGGGTATTGAAGTATATGCAGCTAGTGCCAGCGCAATTGATTTAAACCAAGCTATTTCTAAACACTACTTAGACACGCTTGCTAATCAATTATGCATTCCTAGTGAACTGGTAATGAGCATTCACAGAGAGCTTGCCGAATACCAATAAAAATGGGGCGTCTTCGCCCCACTTTAACTCGTAACCAGTAATGATTAATGCGGTTTTTTAGTGCCGTAACGCACCATATCTTTACCGTTTTCATACACTTCACTAGTCACGTAACGGCCAAGTAAAAGTTGATGTTTATCATCAAGTACCGCAATAAATGGGCGGCCATCACTATTATTGGTTGCAAGGGCAACACCTGTTACATTCTCAAGCCCTAAACCACCAGTTTCAACTAGGCGTAAAAATGTTTCTAACTCGTCTAATGTTTCAATTACATCGTTATCGTTAATCATCTCAAATACTCAGTGATTGCTAATGGCCGTAGCATAGCAGGATTAAAAACAGGGTGCGAATAACAGCTCCTAATCTAGCTTACTTTTGGACTAAAAATTGACACAACGCTATTCAATTGATGATACTTTCGCTATCGATAGAGGCAGTGAAGTTTAATGAGTAACCATTTAACGCTCGAATTAATGACCCCAAAGGGCAATCTTGCCGATAGCATACAAGCTATTTGGTATGCCACAGCGCACTCTCAAGGAGAGCAATGGCTTGCCTGCGATGGTGCCACAGGGCTTGTGTTTCCTGTTATTGGTGAAGTTTTACTGGATGACAAGCCGCTTGCTGCTCCTTATGCAGTGCAAGAAACATCGACTCAAGCATCTAAAGTCACATTTTCACACGATGCACAGTTTTGTGGTATTCGTTTTAACCCAACCGTATTGTCTGAACTAAAGCGAAACGCTCACCCACTCCTTGCAGAGCAGTCCCTATCTGAAATTGCACTAGGTCTGCAATATAATGCCAGCTTAGCCGTGTTTGTTGCGCTTATTAGCCGCCACTTTACTGATAATAAAAGCATTAACCACAGTAACAGACACTCAAAGCACCTTATCCGCAATCTTATTGAGTTAACACCACTCGAGACTGCTTACCAACTAGCCCCTCTCAGTCAACGTCAGCTCGAAAGGCAAGTTAAGGATCAATGCGGCGTTACCCCTAAGTATTTTGAGCGTATTTACCGAGTAAAACTTGCTAAACAAGCAATTAAAGATAACCCTGAAATGAGTTTTGCAGACATTGCACTTGAATGTGGCTTTACCGATCAGCCTCATTTAATTAAAGAATTCAAAGCGATAATGCACATCACCCCAGCAAAATACCGCAAGTTATTAAAAGATTCTCAAACTAAACAAACAAAGCTTATTTTGCGCTAGTCCCCGAAATAACGAAGCCAATAATTAAAGTACCACTGGGCTGTTTAATTTTCTGTGCTAGACAGAATTGATACTGAGCGATTTTATTTGCGCTTGGCATTTATCCATAGGATAGTTAAGCCAAGCCTACTAAACGTGCTGTAACTAAATAGGATAATCATGAAAAAAGTTTTACTTGCCACCGGTTTAATCGCCTCGTCATTTACTGCATTTGCAGCCAATTTAACCGTTGAAGAACTGCGTATTGAAAAAGCCAGCAAAGCCATGCCAAAGGTGTTAAATGCTTTTTCTGATGAAGTGAACCAATTTGAAAAACAGTGGCAAGCTGCCGCTAATTATCAGCAAGCAAGTGATCTTATTGATGATTACGCTAAACAATTATGGCGCGATGCCAAAGCACGTATAATTAAAACCAACAGCTTCGACGACCGAGAGCTGTATTGGGCGCGTTTACTTTCAAGCAAGATTATTCGTACCAGCAAACCCCAGTTTGCAATGACCGACAGCGAACAAACCGCGTTATTAACAATGCTCGAAAATGGCAGCCGTGGCCGCACCGACCTTGATTACAGTAAAAAAACCGACAAACGCATTTTAATTACAGGTTTTGATCCCTTCTTATTAGATAGAAATATTAATCAAAGTAACCCATCCGGTGTTGCAGCATTATTACTTGATGGCCAAGTGATTAATTACAATGGCATTAGCGCTGAGATCAATACGGTGATGGTGCCAGTACGCTACGAAGACTTTGACCAAGGTATTATCGAATCATTACTTGCGCCATATTATGCACTTAACAATGTCGATATGATTGCCACTATCAGTATGGGCAGCAAAGACTTTGATCTTGAACGCTTTCCGGGTAAACGCCGCAGTGTAACGGCACCCGATAACGCCAACATTGTGTATGGCGGCACAGCCACTGCACCGAAAATTTCAAGCCTAAACGACCGCCCTCTTCCGGGCAATGAGTTTGTCACTTTCAGCTTACCAGTTAAGCAGATGCAACAAGCCAAAGGGCCATTCCCAATCAACGACAATCACAAAGTCGTTACGCTTGAAAAAGCATTTGAGCCACAATCACTTAAAGAGTTAGAAGGTGCGATTGCAGTAAAAGGCGGTGGCGGCGGCTACTTATCAAATGAAATTTCGTATCGTAGTATTCGCCTACGTGATGAGCTTAATTCAGACATCCCTACAGGGCATATTCACACCCCACGTATTCAACAATTTGAGCCAGAAACAGAAGCTAAAATTGTTAAGCAAATTAAAGCAATGCTTGAGCAAAGCTTAGTTGCAATTTAAAGCGTTAAGCTCAGCTATAAAGTAATAGCTGAGCTTTTTCCAACTCACAATTGATAGTTATTGTGGACCTGTTCCGCCATTCACTTTACTGCCCAAAGAATTTGGATCATCCAAGCGGTATGGGTAAAGTTGAATATCACCAAATACTGTTGCTCCGCTATCACGATATTGATCAGTTGCAGAACTTCCAGTGTAAACATTCCCTGAGGCACTAAAATAACCAGAGCCTTGATTCCAGTGAGGTTTTGCTGAATTTTCAAAGTAATTATTTTCCACTAAAACCTCAGCGCCATTCCCCGCACTAATTGAGAAATAAGTAATGTTCTTCCAGTAATTATTAAACATATGCACGCGTGAATTATAGCCATCCACTTTAGGATTTCGCCCTGCTGCTGTATCCCAAAAATTGTGATGTGCTGTTATTTGAGAGTTTCTAAATAAATGGGTATACCAATGCTGGTTGGCGCAAACTTGGGGGTTATATCCATAAAAACGATTCCAACTTAAGGTAACGTTTTGACTATTGTCGACATCAATATATCCATCACTTATTTTATTAAATGCCATGTGATCAACCCATACATGACTACTATCATCTATTGAAATAGCATCACCTGCTTCAACAAGCGCAGGATTAATATCTTCAAGCATAATGTTCTTAATAATAATATTTCGCTGCTTGCTAATAACGAGGCTGGCACCGATTATTTTCGAGTTTTTACCTAACCCTTGCAGTGTTTTATTTGATTGCACAATGATACGTCTATCATTACGGGTAACATTCACGGTTGAGTTTGAGCTACTTCCCAACTCACTACAGCTTTGATTACCAACGGGAATTCTGTACCACGTTTTACCGTAATCTCCCCATTGACCACAATCAAGTGGACAAGCTGGTACCGTTCTGTTCGCAGTTCGACAATCAATCACTGTGTTATCTGGGACCTGAATAACCGCAGCAGAGCCAGAACTCAATGCAGTACTTAAATCATCACAGCTATATACTGTGATGGCAGTGTTATTACCACCACCGGTCGTTGTGCTCAATCCATCTTGACCTGCTTGAGATGCAAAGCCTATTAAGTCACTGGGAGTGGTTCCGGTAGTCCCACAGTCGCCATTTACTGGATTAATAAACCATCTTTGTGAACTGATCCCAGCATCATCATTTTGATAAACATTTGCAGTATTATTTGAGCCTGCAACTGTCAAAGATTTACCAGTTAACTTATTGACGATATTAAAGCCGCCCGATGAAGATGCTTTTAACAACCAACGTTGATTAGCCCCTTGCCAATCATCATAAGCAATTATATTTGCACCATTTGATTGCGATGAGTTCAACACATCAAGAACTTTATTGTTAAATTTAGAGCGTATAATCCAATAGCCATCTGCTTCTTGAATAAGCTGAAACTTTTGGTTATTTCCACCCCAGTATTCGTAGCTAATAATATTCGGGGCTGAGCTAGAATCACTGGTATTTACATCAAGTGCAAGGCCAGAGCCTCTATTAATAATGGAATATACAGTGCCAGATTCAGGCATAGCACTACACTGTTGTGCATGAACAGCACTCTGAGCAAAACACGCAACTGCTAGTAGGCATAATGCTAACAGTTTAGTTTGGTTTAAAATCTTCAAGACTATCTCCTTTATTATATTTGTAATATAAAATTACATTATTAAAGGGATAGTTTAATTTATCCGTACCCAAAAGCACTCATTTATGTTTATTTTATGTAAACAAATGTTAAAAACCACCCAGCAACGCAGCAATTTCGACCTTGCTTTTTCGCTTTATAAAGCGCGTCATCTGCTATTTTAAACAAGCTATCTGAATCAAACGCCTCATTAGCAGCCTTACTGGCAACACCTATCGATAAGGTAACATAGCTTAAGTCTGCACGACCTTGGTGGGTAATCTGTGCCGTTACAACAGCGTTTCGTAGCGTTTCAGCCACTTTGAGTGCCTCCTGCTTATCTGTATTGCTGAGCACAATTACAAATTCTTCGCCGCCATAACGGGCAACAAAGTGATTACTTGGCTGGGTATTTTCCTTAAGAAGATTGGCGACTTCACATAACGCTTTGTCACCTTGATCATGTCCATAGTAGTCATTGTAGAGTTTAAAATGATCGATATCGGCGACAATCATTGAGATAGGTTGCGAAGCTAAATCTGTATCGCTGGCAAGCATTGCAAAATGTTTATCCAATGCCCGACGATTGGCAAGCGTCGTCATTGAGTCGGTATTACTGATATGTTTTAACTTCTGGTGGCGCTCTAGTATTTCTGCACGTTGATTTTCTATCAGAGTGAATAACTCATTCATACCTCGCCCGAGCTGGTGCAATTCGTTATTACCAAAATACTCATCCCGAGCGCTAAAATCGTTATTACGTATTGCTGAATTCACCAATATATAAAGCTTTCTGAGTGGCCTTAAAACTTGTTGATTTATATATAAATAAAACAAAATAAACACTGAACCAGAAATCAATAAACCGGTAATTAGAGAGCTATCAAACAAGCTTCGGTCGTAAGTCCGTTCACGAGATGCGATAGATAGTACAAACAGTAAGTCTCCTGCTTGGTCATTGACTCCTAAGTAAAGCCGCCGATTGTATTGAGTCGTCTCGACTGCACTCCTTTTTTCACCAAACACCCTAATTAGATGTTCCTTATATTTTGGTGCTTCATCAGTGCCATAAAAGCTAATATCATTTGCTAACCCTGGTGTTAGATTTTCGACAAAGTCTTCATCAATAAAGCTCCAAAGCAATAATGTCGCCACAAATTCACCTGTGCCATCGGACTTCGTTACATTGTAAGCGACGGTGACGGCAGGCGTGTTATCTATGGTAATAAACCGGACTTTATGAGTTAACTCAGATTGGCTATTATCTATATCGCCAGATAAGATTATTAGGTTGTTTTCTATCAACAAATTTGGGGTTTCTAAAATCGTTGGTGAGTAAGGCTTATAATCATTATTAAAACTGCCACCGCCGATGATATTTGCCTGTGTATCATATAAATACCAACCATTTACGTCTAATCGTTGTAATGCGTCTGCAATAACATAGTCACTATTAAACCACTGGGTATCACGTTGCTGTGCAGCTTCATACATGGTATCCCAAGCAGCGCTGTCAAAGACCATTTTTGACAGCGCATCAATCTCTTGCTGAAGTTGTGACTCAACGCGCTGAATATCAATCCGATCATTTTGTTTTGTCATCGCTTCAAACGTTGGCAAAATCCAAAAATGCCGAATAATTGTTTGCGCCAACAAAATAGCAAAGCACGCCGCGGTGAAAGCAAGTAATAAGCGTTTTTTGAGCCTCGCACCAATCACCATAAAATACCAAACCAAGCAGAATAAAAAGTACATTAGTATTAAAAAGTATAACCACGTTTACTCAGTTTGCTTGCCAAGCTTTAATAAATCAGCCTCATAAAGGCAGAACCTCTACTAAAGTTGGTGACTGATAAATTGTAAAATCCCTGTTTATATCTAAACTTTTAGTATGAAATTTTGAAGGGCTACTGTATGAAAGGTATCGTCTTTACCGAGTTTTTAGAAATGGTCGAAAATGAATTTTCTTATGAAGTGGCAGACAAAATCATTGAAGAAAACTCACTTGCTTCAAATGGGGCCTATACCAGTGTTGGTAATTACGACAACGCTGAAATGATCATGCTTATTACTTCGTTAAGTAAGCACGTCAATACGCCTGCAGAACAATTAGCCACGCACTATGGTAAGTATTTATTAAATCGTTTTTTTATCCTTTTTCCTCACTTTTTCACCAGTGTTTCAACTACGTTTGACTTTTTAGATACCATCGACCGCCATGTTCATGTAGAAGTTAAAAAGCTTTATAGCGACGCTGAGTTACCAAGCTTTGAAACAAAACGTATTAGTGAGCGCAAAATGCAAATGTTCTATCGCTCTGGAAACCCTTTCGCCTGTTTAGCAGGTGGATTAATTGAAGGTGCGTGTGAAAAATTTAATGAAAAAATTACGATTAAAAAGGATATAAGCGCTGATCATATGTCGGCAACCTTTACTCTAACAAAAGAAGATTAGTGTGGATGAAGAACTCTACAAACGTAGAATAGAACGAGAGCGCCAGGCTAGAAAACAAGCCGAAGCCTTGTTAGAACAGAAGTCCTTAGAGTTATATGAAGCCAATATGACGCTAAAACATGCGGCCGAAAATCTAGAAAAAGAAGTTATTCTTCGCACCCAAGATTTGAATAAAGCAAAAGAGATGGCCGATGCTGCCAACCAAGCTAAATCAATGTTTTTAGCGAATATGAGTCACGAAATCCGCACCCCTATGAATGCAATTTTAGGCATGGCACACCTCGCCCTCGATACTGAATTAACCGACAAGCAATATGATTACGTCGAGAAAATCCAACTGTCGGCCAAATCACTGCTTGGGATTATTAATGACATTCTCGATTTTTCTAAAATAGAAGCCAACAAGCTCGAACTTGAAAACAGTGATTTTAACTTGAACGACTTTCTCGCTAACCTAGCTAATTTAGCCAGTAGCTTAATTGAGAAAAATAACATCGAAGTCATTTTTGAAATTGACGATGACATACCCGAATTTTTAATCGGTGACGCTCTTAGGCTCAATCAAGTTTTATTAAATTTACTGAGCAATGCCATTAAGTTTTCAAACCAGCAAAATGTCACGCTAAAAATGACAATAAAATCACAAACCGATACCAGTATTTGTATTAATTTTCAAGTCATTGACCAAGGTATTGGCATGTCTCAAGAGCAAGTTAATAGTGTGTTTAAGCCTTTTTCACAAGCCGATGTTTCAACAACCCGTAAATTTGGTGGCACAGGTCTTGGCCTTGTAATTAGTAAAAAAATTATCGAGCTTATGGGTGGTCATATTGAGGTTAAAAGCCAATTAAACAAAGGGAGTTGCTTCAGTTTTGATGTGTTATTTTCGCAATCGGTTATGCAAAGCAGCCACGACACAGATATTTTCAAACATAAACGCGCTCTTATTATTGAGCAAAGCGGCCAACCTGAAGCTATTTTAAACACCATGCTCAATGCATTAGACATCAATGTACAGACGATTGATTGCATGGATGAAAAGCTTTCTAACGGTGATATTAGTCACAACTACGACTTTATTTTTTTAGACTGGCACGTATTAAACTGCGAACAAAATAACATTCTAGAGAACCTCAAAAAGCAGCTTTCTATCGACATTAAAAAAACCATTATCCTCGCATCTTATGAAAACCAAGAAGTTAAAGACACGCTGAGTACACTGTATAAAACCGTTGAAGAAATATTATTAAAGCCGATTATTAAAGGAAACTTACTAAAAACCCTCGAGCATGTGATGGGTATTGCCACGAAAAAAGATAACAGTGTCGACAACACATGCTTTAAAAAGCTCGCAGGCTCAAAAATACTCCTTGTTGAAGACAACCCACTTAACCAACAAGTCGCATCGCAAATATTGCGCTCAAATGGCTTTGTTGTTGATATTGCCGAAGATGGCATAGCAGCGATTGAAGCTGTAGAAAAAGGCACATTCGATTGTATTTTGATGGACTGCCAAATGCCAAGAATGGATGGTTATACCGCAGCGAATAAAATTAAACAGCAGTCAAAGTTTGCCCATATTCCAATCATCGCCATGACCGCCAACACCATGGAAGCCGACCTAACCAAAGCGAAAGAATCAGGAATGCAAGGTTACATAGCCAAGCCAATAGAAGTGCAAACCATGTTTGAGGTCATTGCAGAGCATTTAACGCAAAAGCAGCTGTAACTTCTAGTCAGTAAGCTCTATGATTTTTTGCTCTACTAATGAGTTGTTTTGCTTACGAAACTCATTTGGGTTAACCCCAACGATACTTTTAAACACACGGTTGAAGGTAGCAAGCGAAGAAAAACCACTTTCCATTGCAATACTGAGTATACTCCAATGAGTTGCTTCGTCTTTTAGTAACAGCCCTTGCGCATGCTGTATTCGGTACTGATTAATAAATAAATTAAAATTTGCGGCTTTAAAATGATAACGAATAGCCCGGCTGATCTTATACTCAGGTACTGCTAATGCTTGGGCAAAATCAGAAATTTTCAAATTAGTTTGCAAATAAACCTGCTTATTGATGAGTGCTTCTATGCCAGTAATAAGCTCAGCCTCTACCTCATTATTTTCAGATTGTTCAGCCTGATTGGTAGCTTTCACTACCTTTTCAGGGTTCAACACTTCAATATCATCAGATTCAGGCACGCTGCTGTGGGCACGTTTTTGCAAAAACATCACTAACTGCATTGCAAGTACAATTAACAATGCAGATGAGGTAATTATAAGCGGTTCAAATTGTTGAAATTCACTTTCACTGAATAAAAACTTAGGCAGAATGCTGGCATTAAATACCGCTAAAAAGTAGCAACTAGCAAAAATATTTGCCTGCAACTTTTGTGTTTGTGTTTTCTCTTTATAACCCCGTAATGCTTCCCAAAAAGAGAGCACCAAAATACTAGACGATAGCAACACCGTTATTTCGGCCATACCTTGCTTTAAACGCCACATGAATTGGCTATCCGGGAAAAATTGCACATCAACACTAACCAAGTAATGCCAAGTTTGGTTGAACATAATTAAACCTGCAATAGTGCCTGCTACAGCAATATGTACCTTAGAAATAGGCGTGTGTTTACGAAATAAAGTGCGTGAAATAAGCCAAGACATATTACAAGTTGCGCAGGTAAATAAGCCGATCAAATAACTATAAACACCAATACTTGGCGCACTGATTTTTTGCACACCAACCATGCAAAGCGAACCACAAAATACAGCAAACAGATAATGAATAAGCTGCTTCTCTTTTTTCATGCCATTTAGCAGCATGAGCCCCATACAGACAAAAACGAGCACGTAATAAGGGGAAGTATTTTGCATAACTCGGCATACCTTAAATTGGGTGTTTGATGAATTATTTACCAATCAGGTAATCTTACTTTTTCAAAATCAACATAGCAAAAAGAGTTTGTTAGTGAATGTGTCAAACCCTGTGTGAGTTCTCATAAATAAACACAATATTTCATTGATCAAATTTCGAATTTGAGAAGAAATCTTGCTCTAGCCCTTTATATTAGCGGCATTAGAAAAATGTAATGGAATTGATGATGTTTAACAAAAATAGCAAACTCACACCTTTTAAAGCGCTCGAATACAGTAAAAAACTTTGGTTTATTAGCCTGCTAATGGCGCAAACTTGCTTTGTGATTTACCTCATTCTTGGTTATGGAATGACAGGGTTAACTACAGGTCTGTCAGGTTGGAACCGACTTAATAACACCGCCTATGTTGCTAATGATGCCACAGGGAATTTGATGTATGCAGTGCATGTATTATTTGCGGTAGCGATGATCCTTGGCGGAAGCTTACAGCTGATTGAAAAATTGAGAGCAAAATACAGAACATTTCATCGTTACAATGGCCGTGTCTTTGTTGTTTTAGCTTGCTGTATTTCATTTGCGGGCATGTACTTAATGATAGTAAGGGGCACCGTTGGTAATACCTTGATGCATGCACTGACGATGTTTGGCGGCTTTGTGGTTATTGTATCAAGTATATTCGCGGTTAAAACTGCGCGGGCTCGTGACTTCAACGCGCATAAAACTTGGGCGATACGCTTATACCTTGCGGCTAATGGTGTGTTGTTTTTTAGATTACTGATATTTGCATGGTTTTTAGTATTTGGCACCTTAGGCGTTGATACCGCTACATTTACAGGGCCTGCCGTGCTTGCCGTTAGCCTTTGCTCTTACTTAGTACCACTTTTAATAGCCGAACTTGTCCGCTATGCAGCTCGCACAAATATTACGTTTATCACTATCGGCACTGCCTGTTTGATGACGCTAATATCAATCGTGTTCTTAATCGGCTTATTTGGGGTGACTTTGGCAAACTGGTACCCTGCGATTGCTGGCTAAATAACTCTCATACAATAAAGCCACCTAAGTTGGTGGCTTTATGAACTTCATTTACGTCACTATAAAATTAATACAGTTCAAATAGTGGACGGCCATTTTCGTCGTATTTTACTTCCATAACACGAGCATGGCGGTTTGGATCGTAAAGCGGATCTTTTACAATCTCTTCAAGTGGACGAGTGTCTGTTTTTGGCACCACACTTGGTTCACCAACTGCGTGCTCATAGTCACGAGCATGGTAAATACACAGTGGTGTTTCACCATCTTCAGCCACTGTAAAACAGTTATGACCTGGTCCAAAAATGTTCTTTTCAACACTTGTTTCAAGCACAGGCATACGTGTTTTAGTCCACGAGTTACGATCAAGTAAATCGCTGTTTTCATCGGCTTCCATATAACCCATGCAGTAACATGCACCTGTTGCGCTTGCAGAGAAAGCAATGAAGATTTTACCGTTATTTTTAAGCACTGCCGGGCCTTCGTTTACCCAAAAGTCGACACGTTCCCAATCGTAATCTGGTGTCGTCAGCATAAACTGCGCTGTTTTTAGTTTAATAGGTGATTCCATCTCAGCTAAATACAGGTTTGATGCCGCAAACTGTCCGCCAGTTTTCTCTGCCCAGCAGAAGTAACGCTTACCGTTATTTTCAAAAATAGTGGCATCTAAAGAAAAATCAGTGAACGACTTTTCATCGCCCTCAGCCGCTTGCATCATGCCAAGTTCAACCCACTCATCATTTAGCGGATCTTGACCTTTACACTCAAGCACATACGGGCGTAATGCCCAGATATCATCTTCTTCACTGGCTGCAAAGTAGATATACCATTTGCCATCGAGGTAATGAATTTCAGGCGCCCAGATATGACGGCTCATCGGGCCGCTGTCATGTTTAAACCAAATATCAAAGGTTTCAGCGTCTTTTAAGCCCTCTAATGTCGCAGACTTACGAAGTTCAATGCGATCATAAGTTGGTACAGAACCGGTAAAATAATAAAAACCATCGCTGTGCTTATGCACAAATGGATCGGCACGCTGCTCTACTAACGGACTATTTGTTTGTAATGTCATCTTGAAACCTGATCGTTAAATTTTAATTTGTATTATTTTATTACTTTTAAACAAGAACACAAATATAACATCATTTTTAACAGACAGTGAAAAGAAATGTAAGGACAAACTATAAGCTGTCCAAGTTTTATTGGCGAAAGTTAAGGAATAGCATTACACAGCATAGGTTTAACATGGAGCAGCAAGCTTAAGGCTTTATAGGAAAACTAAAACCTCAAACTTGCTTGAATAAAAAGGGGGATCCCCATCCACCCTTGATTTAGATATCGCTAGAGCGATTTGGCTTTATATATTTTCTTGGCTTTTTTCGAGAGCACTACATCAACAGGCATAACATCGCCCGACACTTTTTTAACTGTTAAGGTATGCGCTCCCGCTGCTAAATCATGTTTTTCAAACACAATACTTTGTACTTGGCGATAGTTATTACCATCGAAAATAGAGAATATGCCTTGTGATTTACCATCTAAAATAACTTCAACGTCACCATGGTTAATGTCTTTCGAAGTCGCAAAGACAATACTCGAACCACTAAAGTCATAACTAAACGACGCACCGTTAACGGTTGTCATGTGCAAATCTTGTTGGTATTCGCCAGTATTAGTTTGCTCAGATCTCACCCAGTTGCCATTTTCGCTATATTTAATTCGAGGGTCATTATCGTTTATCAGCTCGAGGCCTGAATAGGTGGTATCACTTGTTGTGCCTACCGTGTTTCCTACCGTTTGAATTTGCACTAAGCGGTCAACTAACCAACTGCCATTTGGATTAATGGCCACGTCTAAGGTCGTCACCCCCCCAGCCCTTGCAATGTCTTTTACTCGGTTTGCTACTTCATTATTGCTGTATTTTAAGCTGCGTTTAACTTGTCCCCAGCCACCAAATAATGGGTCTTCTTGTGAGGTATACGTAAAGCCATGCCACTGTACTTTTGTACCGATCGCCGTGGTTACTTCACCTGATTTTGGAATAGGCGGCAGTTCATTATGCTCACCTTGGGTGTAGTTACTTTGCGGATCGTTTGGAATAAAGCTGTACTCAAAACCATCACTAATCGTGATCACAGCATTCGGGTTACCACTACGCACTGATTTCGCAAGCTGATCTGCAACAGGGTAAGCATTATTAGCCGCAAGTTCTTGCTCCGACTCTTGGGCTTGATACCAACCGTCAAACCACCAACCGGCAATATTGTCACCCCACGTTTGTGCTCTTTCACTCACAAAGCCATTGATAAACCAGTCTGGGTATGGCGCTTTCACTTTTTTGCCCGTCCATCTATCACCTAAGTGTGAAGGTAGATATGCAATTAGCTTGATGCCTTTTGCTTTAAGCGCCAGCGCCAGATCCAGAACAAGGTCACGGGTTGGCGTGTAATCAGCCTGATTAGAATTAACCTGTGTGATACAACCCGGTGCAATCTGTTTACTTGGACATGCCGGTGAGTGCAAATCGTAAATATCACTGGTCGTCGACAGGTAACCGCGGTTTTGGGTAATGGTAAAAATTACATACCGATAACCAAGTTTGGCTGCTTTATCCGCGTATTGGTTAACATCAAAACCATTAACGTAGTTATTCCACTCGTTATAGTCTGTGATTTGATACCATGCATTATCTAACGTGCCACCAGCAAGATAGTGATGACTAATCCCCCACTTGGCATCTTGCATCCATTTAACTTCTTTAGGTAACTCGGCAGCACCCACACTAATACTACTTGCTAAGGCAACACCCGATATGATTTTATGGATTTTACTATTCATAACAACTAAACCACATGAAAACGAAGAATGTAACGAGCTTATTAAATTTACAAATGAGCAACAATTAAATTACACAACAACAAGCAACTACCACTCATTCGTTTCATATCTAACACTTTAAAACTATTGGTAATTCAAAAATAAAACATTCTTATCAATATGAATTTTCTTATTTACCAATCAAAACTTGTTAATAAAAAAGCCATACGATGCATGTTTAAAAACAACGTATGGCTTGCGACACAACTAGGAGTTTAAATTGTTATACTTCTTGCCTTAATGAGGCTATCACTTTTGGCATTTTACGCTTTACAACCCAACCAGAGGCCACAATCACAATTAAGTAATAGCCAAAGGTTTGCCAATCTTCAAATAAGGCATTACCAATACCGAGCAGTAGCGAATAAATAAACGCAATGCTCGCAACACAGGCTATGGCGTTATCTTTAATCCCCGCCGCAATCGGTTCAATACCGGTTAAATCTCTGACTTTTTTCCAGCCGTGGCCATGAATTTTTAAACGGCTATAAAATTCGATAGTTTTCGGGCTTGGGGTTTTACTTGAGGTTATTAAGGTAACAACTAAGCACACAACCAAGGTTGTTATCGTGGTTGCTAGCATACGCACTGCAAACCACTTAGCCTCGCCTTCATCGGGTAGTATGTACATCATCGCATTACCGACAATAACAGCTGTAATAAGCGCGCTAATTTCTGACCACACATTTATTCGCCACCAATACCAGCGGGCAATAAGTACCACAGAGATTGGAATGATGATTACCGAAATATATTCATAAGCGCCGAGAATACTCTCAAGTTGGGTCGTTACAATCAGCGCAAAAAGAGTTAGTACTAACATACTGACGCGAGCTGCCTTGATGTAATGGGCTTTTTCGCGGCCTTTTACTAAGTAAGGCTCGTAAACATCATTGACTAAATAAGACGAGCCCCAGTTCAGCTGAGTATCAAGGGTACTCATAAAAGCAGCAAGTAAAGAGGCAACCATAATGCCTTTTAAGCCAACAGGTAAAAACTCATCGATCATCATTGGGTATGATTGCTCTGCATCTACCAACGACGGAAAGTAAACCAGTGAGGCAACACCCACGATGATCCAAGGCCAGCTTCTTAACACTAAATGGCAAAAAGCAAACCAATATAAGCTTAACATGGCATCTTTTTCACTACGGGCAGCCAGTGTGCGTTGTAAGAAAAAACCAAACCCGGGCGCGTAATTTAGCCAGCCGATACACACTAAAATAACAAAAGTCGCAGTTTTAAGATCCCATTCAAAATCGGGGATCATTTTTAATGTATCGCTATTAAACCCAGGAGAGGCCTCTACCGCAGCAACGATGCCACCGTGATCTTGTAAGTCGACATAAACGATAACTGCTAATACCACAGAGCCGACAATGGCTAAAGCAAACTGAATTAAATCGGTATACACAACACCATATAAGCCAGACATCGCGGTATACACGACCGCTGCAACAGCTAGCACAATCAAAATAAGCGTGGTCGCTGTAATGGCACCAAACAGAGGAATGTCGAACAAGGGTTCGGGGGAGAGTCCTAAAATCACCACAATAATTTTCGACATAGCGAGAGTCACCGAGGCAATGATAATACAGTTAACAAATACACCATCAAAAATAGCTTTAAAAATTCGCAAAAAATCAGTGGCTAAGCTCTTATCATAACGCTGTGAAATTAGCTCAATTTCGGTGAGTGCTTTTGATCTTCGCCACAAATTAGCAAAGAAGAACACCGAAATAATCACGCCAATTACACTCACCCACCAAATCCAGTTTGCGTAAATGCCTTGCTCTCGTACAGCCCCTGCTACAAACAAGGGTGTATCAGATGAAAAGGTGGTGGCCACCATGGATGTGCCTGCGATATACCAGGGTAAAGAACGCCCTGCGACAAAAAAATCAGCCGTACTTTCACTGGCCTTTTTTGTAAAGAGCATCCCGATAACAACCGCTGCTACTACATAAAATGCAACTATTAACCAATCAATTAAGACCATGTGAATCCCCCAATATGTTTTAATTTTTATTTAGGTAGCTATCAAATTTTTTCCATGTTTCTGTCATATCGATAATCGAACCTGTTTGCCTAGCTTCATCTAACTTGATGGCGGTTAGCCCCGCCTGTAAAGCATCTACAATGGATACCGGCAAAGGAGTCCCCCTTTCAAAAAAGGCAATCCAATCTGCCGCCATTTCTTCTTCAGCGCCATAGTGCATCGAAATTGAATCATCGTGTAAGTACGTTTTATCAATCAATGCCCCTGAGGTAATACAGTCATGCACTTTGAAATAGTTACGCACAAAGTCACCTTCAGCCATACCGAGTGTGCCAAATACACTAAAGTGTCGGTAATCGTTCGGTACATTTAAGTTAGTATGAAAACTCAGATTTATGCCATTTTCATATTGAATCAGTGCAGTTTGGTGATCCACCAGCTCAGAATCGTTATCAAACACTTCATCTATGCCATTCCAGCGCGACTTGCGCTGATGATAGACAGGATGCTTGCCTAAGTGCTTGTTCTCAGGCGTGAAGGTTCTTCGACCGCCAAAACTGGCAAGTTTAGCTGGGCGACTTTTCACAATGCCCTGATAAAGATCTAAGTCGTGACAGCATTTTTCTAATAAGAAGCCGCCCGATAGCCCTTGATGTCTGCGCCAGTCTCGCATAAAAAACGCACCATGCTCTGGCGGAATATGCTCTGATGCCTCAATACTGGTGATTTCACCCAGTAATTTAGATGATAAAGCCGCGACTAAATCTTTATATAAAGGCGCATAACGTAGCACCATACCCACTAAAATTTTATCGAAGGCATTATGTTTAGCGATAAGCTCGAGTACGTCGTAGGTCTGTTGCTCAGACATTACAATAGGTTTCTCTGCAAAAATGAGTAACCCTGCTTCAATGCCGAGTCGTAGGTGCTCTAAATGCATATGATTTGGAGAGCCAATCATCAACATATCAAGCTGCTCATTTTGCAACATATCTGCAAGTTCGTCATAAGCGCGCATCGAGATACCATGCGACTGCATGTACTCAACTTTTACAGACTCAGGGTCGGCATATGCTACCAAATCAAAATTTGGAATAAGCTCATGCATCACTTTGGCAACATAACTTAATCGGTCACCTAAACCACAAATTCCTACTTTCACAATTTTATTCCTACAAGGCACGTTAATAACTCACGTTAGTTACCTTGCGCTTAAACAGTCAATCACTTGTCTGCGCTTTGTGAAGGGGATTTTTTTTATGAAATTCGGCTCAACATGGGTTTTACATACAAAACAATCTTCAATTTGTTCAAACTCTAATTAGCTGTACGTTAAAAAACCTTAATTACCGAGAGGCGGCATATTCACTCACTTTGGTAACAAAAATTTTACGCAAATCATTATTTGGAAATGGCTTCAACTACTTAATTTTTAAATAAAAATCAGAAACGGTTTATTGACCAAATCAAAACAGTTGGGATATACAAACTACTTTATTACCAAGTTCAGGTGATATTTCAGTGCATAAGTGTTCTTTGAGACTACACTTATGTATAAGGTTTTAAGCTAAGAATAAGTAATTAGAAGTACCCAATGACAGAGAAAGAAACTAAATATAAAGCGCCCGCTCTTGAGAAAGGCATGGCGATAATAGAATTACTCGCAAGAACCCCGGAAGGGTTAAATCTGACACAAATTTCTGACTCATTAGGGAAATCAAAAGCTGAAATTTTTCGTATGGTGGCGGTTCTAAATGACCTCCACTACCTTGAGTTTTTTCAAACTGAACGTGTTTATAGACTCTCACTTAAGCTTTATCGGCTTACGCATCGCTACGCACCAGTTCACCACCTGAATAATGTTGCCTTCCCTATCATTCAAGAGCTGTGTAGTGACATTCAACAATCTTGTCACTTAGTGGTGTATTCAGATGGTGGTGGATTAATTTTATCGCATCAAGATTACGACACTAACAGTAACTGCTTAACCCTACCTGTTGGAGGAAGAGGACCCCTTACCGATAACTGTGCAGGCCATGTGCTATTAGCGTTTGCATCGTACGATAACCGTGAACGAATGCTCAAAGCCTACCAAGAAAATCATCCCGAATTATCCCTCGATTTAATGGCACTGCGAAATATTTGGCTACGCGTAAAAGAACAAGGTCACGAAGCCATGCCAAGCCCAGTTCTCGCTGGCGTATATGATATTGGCGTGCCTATTTTCGATTATTATCATAATGCTGTCGCTGTACTGCTCACCTCAATTCTTATGTACCGAGACGAATCGCGTAATGCAGATTTTGAACATGTGATAAAAAAGTTAAAAGAAACCTCACACCTTATTTCACAGAAAATGGGCTTTGACGAAGAGGCCTAAAGGATGTTTTTTTTCCTAATGATCCCGCCATCGTACAAATTTAAATGCCTATTTTTACCCTTTTGGCATCAGCAGTTTTTTTGGTGAATGCCTAGCTTATTAATACTATTTTAGGAATTTTCCCAAAATAACAATTAACACAATAGCAACCATTTTGTTTCATTTATAAAACATCATTCTTGGCGAAATTTTAACTAAGAAATCTAGATAACGCAGACTGCAAAGCGCGTTGACGGTTTTTTAGTCTTTATATATCACTGAATGGACATTTGAACATTCACGAGAATAATTCGCCAAGAGCGATGGGGGTCAATATGATGAAATTCACCAAAAGCCAAATAGCCTTATCTGTTGCTTTATCCCTGATGGGTAGCACAGCAATGGCAGAGGAAAGCAGTACAGCTAAGGATGTTGCACAAGATGATATTGAAGTAATCGCTGTCAGCGGTGTGAGACTAAGTTTAAAAGAAGCTATCGCAACCAAGCGTGGCTCTGACAAAATTCTCGACTCAATTGCCGCTGAAGATATGGGTAAATTCCCTGATGAAAACGTCGCGCAGTCTTTGCAGCGTGTTCCAGGTATTTCAATTGACCGTCCTCGCGGTAGCCCAAATGGCGGTACCAATGGTAGTACCGATGGTCGACTAGGTGGGCAATATGTACAAATTCGTGGCTTACCTGTTGATTTTACGCAGGTTACTTTAAATGGTCGCTCTTTAGCATCTGGCCGTAGCATTGGCCGTCAGTTTTCTTTAGATGTGTTGCCCTCAGAGCTTATTGGTCAGTTAGACGTTTATAAAACAGTGTCAGCAGATCAACTAGAAGGCGGTATTGGTGGTAATGCAGACATTAAAACCCGCAAACCACTGGATGCAGATGAAGTTGGCTTTTCTGGTGCTTGGTCAGCCGAAGGTGTATACAGTGAGCTGCCAGATTCAACCGACCCACGTCTTTCAGGCATTGTGAACTGGAAATCAGACGATGAAAAACTTGGCGTACTGGTTGGTGTCACGTACTCAGAACGTCAAACCCGTGAAGACGAATACTTCTCTTGGGGTAATGTAAACTTTGGCCCAGGTACGGGGGATGGTGTTGAAATTCGCCCTGATCTTGCCACAGTGCCAGGTGGTACGAATGATGGCAGTATCGATTACCCTAACTCTCTTTACCCTATCGAACCGCTGACTCAATACTATGGTGATGAGCGCACTCGTACTGGTTTAAATGCTGTAATTGAATTTCAACCTAGCGATGAGCTTAACATTACCTTCGATGGTTTATATGCAACATTCGATGTAGATGAAACAGCATTACAGTTACCTGCTCGTTTCCAATTCCGTGGTCCACAAGACCCGAGCCTGTGGGTTGCAGCCGACCTAAATGACCCGAATGGTCGTGGTGTTGGCGGTATTTTCCCATTCCTCGTAACCGAAGCTGTGGTAGAAAACGATAACCTGGTTTATGCCGTTGCACCGCAAACTCAGTTTAGAAGCGTATCTGAATTAACGAAGATGGAATCAGACACACTTGCCGTGGGCACTCATGTAAACTGGGCACCGAATGAAGATTGGATCCTCGACTTTGATCTTGGTTACTCTAAAGGTGAGCAATCTCGCGACCTTAAAAGTGTGCTGTTACAAGCGTTTGCTGATGTAGTGTATGATGCACGTAACCCAGATAACGGCATTCCTGACCTTTATGTTACAGGCACCGACTTAAATGACCCAGATAACTTCCGAGTGGCATTTGGTAACTCCAATGCACGTGACGTAAAAGATACATCTCTGTCGTTTTCTGTTGATGCTAAGTATTTCTTAGACAATGACTACATCACAAGTCTAGAAACAGGTGTACGTTATACTCAGCGCTCAAAAGAAATCAAAGCCTATGTAGGCAACAGTTTTACTGGTTCAAATGGCGTACCAGCAGTATTACCTACTTCAGCAATTAACCTACTTGATTTCCCGGTTGATGACTTTTTAGGTGAAGCACCAAACGCTAATGTTATCCGCAGCTTTGTAATTGGTGATCCGGTTGATTTCCACAATAAATACGGTGTTGAAAGACAATTCGATAGTATCAGCTCGTTTAAAGTTGAAGAAGATATTGCAGCAGCGTACGTAAAAGCGAACATGGCCTTTGATGTTGCCGATATTCCAGTTAAAGGTAATGTGGGTGTACGTGCGGTAACAACCGACGTTGAAGCAACAGGTGCATTGCCAGTTGAAATCGTTATCCGCAGTGCCGGTGATTTCGATGTGGTGGGTGAAACCAGCTCAACAGGCAGTAGCTACACCAATGTGTTACCAAGCTTAAGCTTAAATGCTGAATTAACTGACGAAGTGTACTTACGCTTTGGGGCTAGCAAAACAGTAACGCGCCCTACGCTTTCGCAGTTATCGCCGCGTTTTACTTTTAGCACCACCACACTCACAGGCTCTGCGGGTAACCCAGCTCTAGAACCATTTGAGTCTGATTCACTCGACTTATCACTTGAGTGGTATTTCAACGATACAGGTTTAGCGAGTGTTGCTTTGTTCCAAAAAGACATTGATGGCTTTGTGTTTAACTCAAGCTCACCAGAAACAATTGCCGGAATTGATTGGGCATCGGTAGATCGTCCACGTAATGCGGCATCGGCAACAATTAATGGTGCTGAGCTTAGCTTCCAAACCACTTTTGACTTCTTACCAGCACCATTCGATGGCCTAGGTATGTTAGCAAACTATACTTACACAGACAGTGACACTGACTTTGGTGATGGCTTTGAAGGTCAAACATTCAGCTACACTGGTTTATCTAAAAATGTATATAACTTAGTTGGTTACTATGAAAAAGGCCCTGCGTCAGTACGTTTATCTTACAACTACCGTGAGAAATACTTACTAGAACCTTCATTTGGTTTCTTCGCTGGTCCTCGTCATGTAAACGACTACCAACAGCTTGATTTAAGTACGTCTTACAAAATCAATGACAACTATTCATTGACCTTTAACGTGACCAACTTAACCAATGAGCGTTTCGACCGTTACTTTAATAACGACGAATCAATCATTGCGACAACCAACTTTACAGGTCGCCAATACTTCGTAGGTATTCGCGGAACCTTCTAAGCAATTATGTTGTTGTAGGTGATGAGCCTAACCCAAAGCCTCCTTAAGGAGGCTTTTTTTGTTAGGAAAGTATTCTTATTGAACCTGAAATAACAACAATATAGAATAAATAATTTAATATAGGGATATAACAATGAAAATACTCTTTACCCTTTGCGTTTTACTCTTACTTTTCGGTTGCGGCGGTGGAGGCGGTGGCACTGAAATCTCAGACGATTCATCGAATAATAATATTTCAATTCAACCAGAGAATGACTACACAGATGATGAATCAATCATACTCCTCTTAGGTGCAATGAGTTTAGCCGAGGGTGCTTTACAAATCAGTGACATTATCAGTGCTGAGTTTAATTACTTTTACTTATCTAATGACATTATTAATTACCGAACCTGTGAAAACAACGGTAAGGTTGCTTGGAATCATTCATCAACAACCCCTTCAAAAGGTCAATTAGTTCTAGACTTTCAGAACTGCTTACTAACTTATTTCCCGAACAAAAGTTACGAACAAGAAAGGTTTAATGCTAATGGTCAAGTTACTCTTAATTACGAAATATTAAGCACTACAGATTCCAACCTAAATGACTATCGGAAACCAGGGGTGGTAAAATATAGCTTGGATGTAACTCATAGTGTATTGAGTATTTCCGAGCCCCTCCCAAATAGACCACAGGTTTTCATTGAATTTGAGTTTGCATTAACATCAGAGCAAGAATGGAATACTAATGAATATAATATAAATACTGATGGTTATCGCAATCGTGAAATTATAATAGAATCTTTCTACGCTCCTATTATTACAAATAATTATGATTCACTAACTAATACCAACATCTCTCAAAGCTTCGAAGAAAGTGATACAAATTATAATGGAGAAAGCTATAAAATGACCTTAGAAGGTCAATTTTTGTCTGGTTTTGATAACACAACTTGGCAAATGGAGAGTAATTACGAAATTAGTCTAGCCGGCGGTTCACCAACAGGAAGAACATCAATTAATAACGAAAACAATTTAGTAGTTGGAGTCGCTGACAATTTTGAAATGAGCTTATTATATAATCAAAATATTCTAGGCTATGCTCTAATATATGACTTATTTGATACCGACACTCTTTGGTATTTAAAAGGAAATAAAGAATTAACCGATAATACTCAAAGGATAACCCCCCTTACCATTATTGAAAGCAATGAAGATACATTCAATATTTTTGATGATTCACAGCAATTAGAACTCACTTATAATAAAATAATTGATGAAGCATATATAGATTTATTCAACCTTGAAAACTACTTCGCTTCAACTGGCTCTGCTACTTTTGAAGTTTTAGATAATAAGTTAATTATAAAACCGCCAAAAAATGAAGAAGACAATGTAATTGGCATTACAGTTCAAGTTGGTAGTAAGTTTTCCATAGATCATAATATATACAAATTCACCTATGACCGATTTAATCGAGGCGAATTTAGCTATGGCCTTGGTACATACCTACCAACAAAAAATATATTTTTATCATCCAATAGTAGCACTTGGTTAGAAAAAAATGAGCAGGGTAAAATCACTAATGTATTTCATGGACATAATTCTTTTGGAAGACTTTGTTACGACAAACAAAATAAATACCTCATTCTGGAACAGGATTACCGAGAGAAACACATTAAAGTTGATATTGATACCTATGAACTTTTAGATGAATATCCAAATGCATTCATGACAATAAATAGCATTGATAACTATTGCAATGACGTAAACTATAAACAAAAAACAGGAAGCGCTATAATCGAACAATATACTTTTTCTACTAAGCAAGGCACCGTATTTGAGAATAGTGAGTTCGCATTAACTCATAGAGTCCTACCTAACCCATTATCAAACAACAGCATATACATCCTAGCTAATACAATACATTATGATGAATCTAAAATACAAGAGTTTACTTTACTAGATAATTCAGCTATCTCAAATGAAAAGTATGTTTATAATTCTGAATTATATAACAATAACAACTTCTTTTTAGTTTCAGAAGAAGAAGGTAGAATTTATACCCCTACACGCATATTGGATCTTTATGATCCATCTTATGTAATACACAAATTCAATGATACATCCATATTATACGTTGATAAAGAAAACCATTTAATAGTTACATACTCTGCAATTTATAACTCTGAAAATTTTGATAAAGTAATGGATTTATCGTTTATAGATAACAACATATTCCTATCTAAGGTTATAAAAACAAATGATAGCTATCATTTTAAACTGAACAACGATGTTGACTTTATTTTAAAGATTAACCAAATAATGAAGTAAAAAATCGGCCCCGTTTAGCAAAAGCACTACTCGGGGCTAATTAAACTATTTCAAATTATCTATCATCACTTGTGCATTATTAACTTCACGGCTCGTTTCAGAAAGTCCTACCTTTGTGGCACCACCCACTAGCCAAATTTGGCCGTTTAACGTAACGGCTCCTAAACCGTGACGAGGTGTTTGCCATTCGAAAGTTTTTCGCCATTGCTGCTTGGTTAGATCATAACTAAAAACCTCACGGTCAACTCCTTGGCTATGTTCACCGCCAAACACAGTGATAGCATTATCAATAACCGCTGCGGCATGCCCTGCTCGTGCTTTAGGGAGTGCTGCATGTGCTTGCCAAGTGTCTTTTTCGGGTAAGTATTCGAGCATGTCAGTGATAGGCTCGCCGCCAACGGTTCTGCCACCTAACACAAACCAACGGCCGTTTACTTGTGCACTTGCCGCACTGTTTCTCGCTGAAGGTAATGGCGCGGCTTCTGTAAATGTGAAGTTGTTAGGCTCAAAAACTAAATGCGCACTCACATCTAAACTATGCTGCCATTGCCCATTTTTTTCACTGTGTGGGCTGCGGCCACCAGCTAAATGCACTTTACCATTAAGCACTGCGCCAACCGTTTCACTCAACGCAAAAGGTAAACTCGCCACCTTTTGCCATGCGTCAGCGCCTTCATTGAGCATTAACACATCACGGCTATTGGTCCATTGGCCTTGGCTATTAACAAAACCACCAAAGGCAAATAATCTGTTTTCTACAGCAATTAAATACGTGTGATGACGCCCTTCAGGCAAACTCGGGGCTGATTGCCAACTTGCATACTCGGGTGACCAAAAATGGACTTTTGCGGTCATCTTACCCGCTGATGCTGGCAGCTCGGTAGAGATACCCCCTGCAACCCAAATCTGTTGATTCATGACTGCTGGGTAAATTTCTTGAATAGCTTCAGGGAACTCAGGTGCTAGCACCTCCTCTGCCGATAACGTATAAGGCAAACACGCCATAAAAAGCGGCAACAGTTTGGTTAATCGCATATAAATCCTTAATAAGCAGTTGATTAGCTAAAGACTAAGTCAGCTGTACCTATTCGTACACTGCCAAATAGTCTTACTCGAACAACGATTACTATTCCTAAATGACACCCAATTGATATATTATAACAAAACATTTAGCATATTTTGTTTAATCTTATTAAGGGTCACTACTATGAGCAAACTTCCCGTCACCGTGCTCTCTGGCTTTTTAGGCGCAGGTAAAACCACTGTGCTCAGCCATATTTTAAATAACCGTGAAGACAAAAAAGTGGCTGTAATCGTCAATGATATGAGCGAAATAAACATCGATGCAGCAACAGTTAAAAACGATTTTTCGCTTAGCCGCGGCGAAGAAAAACTAGTAGAAATGAGCAATGGCTGTATCTGCTGCACACTACGTGAAGACTTACTCATTGAAGTACGCGCTTTAGCACAAACGGGCCAATTTGATTATTTGGTTATTGAGTCAACCGGTATTTCAGAGTCCCTTCCGGTTGCCGAAACATTTACCTTTGCCGATGAAGATGGGGTATCACTGTCTGATGTTGCAAGGCTTGATACCATGGTCACGGTCGTTGATGCCGTTAACTTTTTAAACGACTTTAACGAAGCCAAATTTTTACAAGAAACCAACGAGCATTTAGGCGATGAAGATGAGCGAAGCGTTGCCGACTTACTCATCGATCAAGTTGAGTTTGCCGATATCATTTTAATTAGTAAAACAGACCTAATTAGCGCCGATGAACTTGAGAGTTTAAAAGCCATTTTAAGCTCATTAAATACCTCTGCAGAGCTTATTGCTATTGAGAATGGCAAAGTTGATATCAACACAATTTTGGGCACGGGCCTGTTTAACTTTGAAAAAGCCCAGCAAGCACCTGGATGGCTAAAAGAACTGCGCGGCGAGCATATCCCAGAAACCGAAGAATACGGCATTAGCAGCTTTACTTACCAATCCCGTCGCCCTTTTCACCCTGAAAAATTTTATAACTTTATTCATAACAATCAACGCGAAGGCAAATTACTTCGCTCCAAAGGCTATTTTTGGTTAGCCTCTCGACCACAATTTGCCTGCCAATGGAATCAAGCTGGCGGCATAGCCCGCTATGGTTTTGGCGGGATATTTTGGAAAGCCTTATCGAAAGATCAGTGGCCAACAGATAGCGACTACTTAGATTCAATTAACCAAGTATGGCAAGAACCCTTCGGTGATATGCGCCAAGAGCTGGTTTTTATTGGTCAAAACCTCAATCAAGCAGCGATCATTCAAGCTCTCGATAACTGCTTACTCAGCGACGATGAACTATTAGCAGGCAAAGCGCTTTGGCAAACCCTGCCCGATCCATTTCCTGTTTGGGAGGAAGCATAATGACAGCTTACGCATTTGAACATGATACTGATAACCTCCCAACAACAGTAGCAACGGCATTAAGCCCTGTGGTGTTTTCGCAAATTTATAAACCAGAGCATAACATTGCAATTTGGCAGCGCAGCTTATCAGAGCAGCTGCAAGCAGAGGTAGCCGAGAGTATTGCAGCCAATCCTGATCTCAGTATTAACGCGGTGATCAACGAAGACTCTATTCGAACTGACATTGATAAAGCCCTCGAAAAACGCCCATCAGCGCAGGAGCTAAAAGCTGATTTGGCAAAGTTAGTTGATATGTTTTGTTATTTATTTGAATTAAAGCGCACCGGATTACGCCTAAGAGTACTGGAACGCGCCATGTGCCCACGTTTTCATGTTGACAGAGTTCCTTGCCGGTTAGTCAGTACCTATTGTGGAAGTGGTTCACAGTGGTTGCAAAATGCAGGACTTGATCGCACAAAACTTGGCGCAGGGCATCAAGGATTAAGCGATGAAGAGTCTGGGTTAATGACAGCAAATACTAAAATCCACTCTCTTAATGTCGGTGACGTAGCACTGCTTAAAGGCGAAACTTGGCAAAATAACGAAGGCAAAGGCCTTGTACATCGCTCACCAGCACTTGTTGCTGGCGAAAAACGGCTACTCGTAACCCTCGACTTTATTGCTTAGTGAATGGCAAGCAGCCGTTCAGGAATCAAGGGTTTTAAACAACAAGGAAGTTGTTGCTGCAATCAAAGCTTAGTTATAATCGACTTTTCGACTCGATTTTGGTTTTTAAATGAAAAAGCTTTCTAAAGTACAATTAAAACAGCAAGCCCTTGTATTAAATGTTGCCGACACCCTTGAAGAGCAAGGTCGCGCAGAGCTCGAAGGTATGTTGCAATGCTGGTTTGATGTGGAATACCACTTATTCCCAGGCTCATTGCTTTTGTGTTTTCAATTTGAAAACCAACAATCACTCGATGCAGCGACCCCAGAGCTATTAAAATGGCAAAAGCGCCTTAGTGGCGCAATGCTAAAAAAAGGCGTGATTTTAAAAGACATGCGCAAGCACTTAGTATTTACCCTAAAAGGCCCAGACGATTAAATGGGATAAGTTGCGGGTTAGCAAGTTAGCAAGTTAGCAAGTTAGCAAGTTAGCAAGTTAGCAACCCTAGACAACTTACAATCTGTGTCAAGTAACTCACTAACTTTACTCTTTCCCCTAGCAACTCGCTAACTTGGGTATTTTTATTCTGAGAACGCGGGGTAAACCCGCTGCTACCAGTGCTGCGTTAAAACGTCTCGTATCTCGTCCCTCGGAACTCGTACCTTTCCCCTTTACTCTTTCCCCTTTACTCTTTCCCCTTTACTCTTTCCCCTTTACTCTTTCCCCTTGTAACTCGCTAACTTGTTGGGTTTCACTCCGTTCTACCCAACCTACCGGCTTAAAGCTTTAGCTTTTCCACTCCCATTTGCTTCACATGCTCAACCAGCTCGGGGAAAAACGCTAAAAACACCGCGTCTAATTGTTGATAGTGGCGAGCAATATCGTCAGCGGCCCCTGCAAAGTTGTTGGCAAAGCGAATACGCTTGGCGATGTTATCAAGGGCAAGGCCGACCCCATCGAGTGTTTCATATTCTTTAAACCAATCATTGTTGGTCATACTGGTCACAACTTGCTGCATGCGTGAAGGCATCATGGCTTGGCGTGCATTTAAAAGACCATAACTGTGCTGTTTGAAATCAGCCAATGGTTGGTCATTAAAGCGCTGCCAATGCTGAATAAGAAAGTGATCGAATGCTACATCAATTGCGACGCTTGCAAAGCGTTTACGTGCTGGCGAAAAGTACTGTTTAGCCTCTTTTACTAGGGGATGTGAGTCGGTAAACCTATCAACCAAATAATGATTTTCAAGGCCATTTTTAACCGCATTGGGTAACTGTGCTGAATATCGACGCCCACCAAAATCCCCCAGCAAATTACCAAAATGTGAATCAGCCGTCGGTTGTGCTAAATAAAGGTGAGCCAAGTAATTCAACGCATTCTCTAAATTAAGTCATTTTATGCATTGTAAAAGAATACAGGTGAAAGGGTCTAGGGGCACAAGGTGCAAGTTAGCAAGTTAGCAAGTTAGCAAGTTAGCAAGTTAGCAAGTTAGCAAGAGTGTAGCGGCGATTTTATATCGCGTAGGAATGATTACAGGTGCTAGGTGCTAGGTGCTAGGTGCTAGGTGCTAGGTGCTAGGTGCTAACAGCAT